>JADFWS010000144.1 GCA_015234065.1 Candidatus Omnitrophota bacterium | reverse complement strand
CCCCGGCGAAAGCACCGGTTAGATCATTCGCGGGTGGCTGATGATCATATAAGTAAAACTTATAATGTTCGTACCGTTCAAGCGTCCCCGAATCTACCGATAGCCGCAGCTTATTATAAATATCCGTACAAAAATATGAAACAGGTGGCAACCCCGATACATCCGTCAATATGAGATCAGTATTTGAAGGAAGCCTTATTTCACCACTTGTTGATGTCACATATTCGAATTTTTCACTAATGCTATCATAAGAAAACACAGGCTTTGCCTTTGTAGAATTCTGCGATAGATAGTGAAATACTTCAAGGGGTTGTAGAATAACAACAGCAAGGAGCAATACTAAAGACCAACGCTTCGGCCAATCCAAAGAAGATAAAAGCAATCCCCAAACAATGGCGCTCAGTCCCAACGAAATATACGTCGATAATAGAGCATCCCCCTGCCACATGATCAAAAGAAATGCCAGGTAATGAAGGGTAAGAACAACGATCACCAGCCCCAAAAGACCTTTTTCCTGACGTAATTCCAAGATCCTTTTCCATACCTCACCAACGAACAACGCAAAAATAGGCAGCAGCGCGAACCACAATAAAAAATGAAGATTGCGAAAATACTTCACAAAAAAAACATGCTTGAAAAGAAAATCATATAGTGGAAAACCGATCGGCATTGAAAACAACATCAATAAGGCCGCCCAGAGAAAAAGCATAACGAAAAGACGAGATAATCGAATAAAAATCCCTGCTCCGAGTACTAGAAACGAGAACAATGGCACGTAAACGATAGCAAAAGCGATCCTTTTGAGATCAGTAAAATAGGATGCGAAAAAGAATTCTTCAGCAATCGACCATGGATTCAACTGCTGTGGCTCAACAGTGAGAACATGCCTGGCTTCAGTATTGTAATGCCGCCCAGGCAGCGCGATACCGCCCTTCCCTGCATCGTTGTAGAACGTCAATGCCGGCAGTGAAGCCAACAACAAGGCTGCCAGGCACAACAGGGTGAAAAACCGGTTCTTGTTAACAAAATCAACCACAGCCAATGTCCGGGATGGCAGATCTCGCCAGAAGACCATAATGTACACCAAGACAAAGAACATGAACGTGATCAAGAAATATAAGGGAATATACGTAGTAAGCAGGAACATGACAGCCAGCGACAATCCCGCGGCATAGCTCTTTTTTGGCTCAACAAAAAAAGAAACCAGAAAATAAAAAAACCATATCGTGGGGATCGTCACCAAAAGCATATAAGAATCAAACATTCTTGTTCCCAGAGCAGAGAACAACAATATCAGGAACGAAAGGAAAGAAGCTGACTCATCCTGCAGCAACTTGCGGCATAAAAAATAAAAACCAGTCATCCCAAAGAAAAAATACCCTGCTTGAAATACCATGTAGGCATAAAAAAAATGAAGCCCACACTTATTTAAAACAAGGATTATCAACAGAAAAGGATTATAAGGTCCAATACGCCGTAGGAAGAAATCGTTAGGTACCCCTCCGCTCCAATTGGGATCCCATAAAGGGAACTGACCACGGCCGAGCTGATCCAGAAAAAACTTCGTATGATCATAGTAAGAGATCGCATCAGAGGTCAACGAGATCTGCCCGCTTAAAAAGCCCCAGAATAACACCAGCCAGATCACAAAAGAAAAAGGGATCAGAAAAGAAGGACGACGGAGAAATTCAACACAGGACATAAAGCTCATTTTTTTATTATAAATCCATGACGATAGGATTCAAGAAGTAAGGGAAGAATTAACCGGACGAACTTCATCGGTAACAAGAGACAAAAAAGCATCCACGACTTTTGGATCAAATTGTGTGCCCCGATTCTTGCGGATCTCGATCAAAGCCTCTTCACGGCTGCGGGCCTTTCGATAGGCCCGGGTCGAAGTCATGGCATCATACGTATCCGCCACACAGATAATTTGAGACAGGATATTGATACGAGCACCCTGTAAATGATCCGGGTACCCCTTCCCGTCAAACCGCTCATGGTGACTGCGAATAACAGCCGCCATTTCGGGAGACAAAGCGACCGGCTTGATGATCTCCTCGCCAATAACGGGATGCTGGTTGATCAAATCTCTTTCTTCAGGCGTCAGAGCGCCATTCTTATTCAATAACCCGTCATGGATACCGATCTTGCCAATATCATGAAGTAATGCCGCCTGCCGGAGAAAAGCAACATCGGCTTGTGAAAATCCCATCTTTACCGCTATCCCGGCCGCATATTCTGCTACGCGTTCAGAATGCCCACGCGTATATGTGTCCTTAGCTTCAACAATACGAACCAGTGTCTGAATAACGCCATAAAAATAATTTTGGTTTTGTTCCTGGGCCTTATCAAGATCTTTGGCCATTCGGTTAAAAGACACCGCCAACCGGCTAAACTCATCATTCCCCCGGACCGGGACCTGATAAGAAAGATCGCCCTTGCTGATACGATCCGTTCCCTCGATTAATGCCCCGATCGGCGCCGATATCTGTACTGACAAAACAACCCCGATCACCAGTGACAAAAGAACACCGACGATCAGCAACAATAGACAGCGATCATTGGCTGTACGGCTGGTCAAAGCAAAGTCATCCGCGGAAAGATCTACGCCGATAACCGCCACGGTACTTCCATTGGCATCCCGGATTGGAGCATACCCTGATAACGTCGCCCCCCACTCATCAGTTTCAAGCTTTTTATCAGCAGAAGGGCTGTCCCATGCCTTTAACATCTCCGGAAAACGCGTTGCGTTATACTTGTCCCCCGGATTGGCCGAAGGTCTTCCCTTACGATTGGATGGATCGATATCAACAATAAATTGCCATAAAGGGTTGCTGCTGGTTTTTGTTAAGACATAAATATAGTGTACAGAGGGATTGCAATCTCTAACCCGAACAAGAAAATCCGAGACCCTCTTATAAGCAGGCGATTCTTTTCCTTCTTTTGTCAGAGGAATCTCTTTTAAGGAGGGAACATCGACACTAATAGCAGCGGTCTGCGCCACCGCTTTCAACTCATCGCGCAACTCTTCCAGGTGAGCATCCAGCAAAAAACGCTGGATCACCATGTTACCAGATACCACGACGAATAACATCGCAAGAACAATCGCAAAAGTTAGCCGGAATCTAAATGACATATAAACACTTTACCACAAACCTGACCTTAAATAAAAAAAACGCTAAATGTCTCTCTTT
>JADFWS010000143.1 GCA_015234065.1 Candidatus Omnitrophota bacterium | reverse complement strand
ATATACGCGGTTCCATTCGGCAGGACCTTTTCATCCGCTGTCTGGATATGCGTATGCGTCCCGCACACCGCGCTGACTTTTCCGTCGGAAAACCAACCCATGGCCACCTTCTCGCTGGTCGCTTCAGCATGCATATCCACAAGAACGATCGCCGCCTTGCCGGACATGGCGGCCAGTTCTACCTCAAGCGCGCGAAACGGGCAATTGGTGAGAAGCTTCATAAACGTCCGGCCCATGAGCGTGATCACGCCCACGTTCACGCCCCCCGGCCCCACCACGATACAGCTTCCGTGCCCTGGCGCTTCCGCCGGAAAATTAGCCGGGCGCAAAATACGCGGTTCTTTCACCAGGTACGGGACCGTGTCTTTTTTATCCCATACATGATCGCCAAGCGTAATAACATCACACCCGGCCGCAAAAAGGTCTTCCGCCACACGCTCCGTGATCCCGGAGCCGCCCGCCGCATTCTCGGCATTGGCGACCACAAGATCCACCTCACCGGTCGCCTTCATGACAGGCACAAACTTGCTGAACGCTTCGCGCCCCGAATTGCCTACAATATCGCCGATAAATAATATTTTCATAATAAAATTCCGTTGTCCGGGCAGGATGATCCCGCCCGGACACACAGATTATTTGGCAAATTCGATCGCACGCGTCTCGCGCACAACAAGAACTTTGATCTGGCCAGGATATTCCATCTCGGCTTCGATCTTTTTGCGGATGTCCCGCGCCAGCACGATCGCTTCATCGTCATTCAACCTCGCCGGATCCACCATAACGCGGATCTCGCGGCCGGCCTGAAGCGCAAACGCCTTATCGATCCCCTTGAAAGAATTCGCGATCTTTTCCAGGCCTTCCAAGCGCTTGATATACGTCTCGAGCGATTCCGCGCGCGCACCCGGGCGCGACGCGCTCACCGTATCGGCAACGCACACAAGAACCCCATAGATCGAATGGTTCTCAAGCTCATTATGATGCGACTCAACAGAATTAGCAACGATCTCGGCTTCGCCAAATTTGCGCGCCAGGCGCCCGCCGACCACGGCATGTGTCCCCTCTTCCGCCTCAGCCGAAACAACCTTGCCGATATCGTGCAAAAGCCCTGCGCGCTTCGCGAGGTTGGGGTCGATCCCGAGCTGAAACGCCATGATCCCCATCAAACGCGCCACTTCTTTCGTATGCTGCAGCGCATTCTGGCCAAAGCTCGTACGATACTTTAAGCGCCCGACAAGTTTCACAAGCTCTGGATGCATATTATGGATCCCTAGCTCAAAACACGCGGTATCGCCCTCTTCCTTGATCTTCTGCTCAAGTTCTTTTTTCGCCTTCTCGACCACTTCTTCAATACGGCCCGGGTGAATACGCCCGTCCGAGATCAAGTGCTCCAGTGAAATACGCGCCACTTCACGGCGGACCATATCAAAACCCGAAATGGTGACCGCTTCCGGGGTATCGTCAATAATAATATCCACGCCGGTCGCCTGTTCCAGCGCGCGAATATTGCGCCCTTCACGGCCGATAATGCGCCCCTTCATCTCATCCGACGGCAAATGCACGATACTGATCGTGGTCTCGGCCGCATGGTCAGACGCACAACGCTGAATGGCCAAGGACAGGATCTCGCGGGATTTCTTATCCGACGTTTCCTTGATCTCCTCTTCCATCGCGCGGATACGCGTCGCCTTCTCGTGCACCAGCTCTTCATCCACGCGCGTTAACAAAAGGGTCTTCGCCTCTTCACGCGTCAAATTCGAAATTTTAAGCAGCGTGTCTTTTTCCTGCTGGATCAGCTTGGAAAGCTCATCATTCTTCGTGGTCGCTTCCGCTTCCTTATTCTTCAGCACATCCAGGCGCGTGGTCAGGTCCTTTTCCTTCTTATCCAAAAGGTCCAGGCGCTTTTCGACATTCTCTTCTTTCTGCACCAACCGCTTTTCAGATGTCTGCTGCTCTTCCCTGCGCTGTTTGGTTTCTACTTCAAATTCCTGACGAAGCTTGAGCATCGTGTCTTTGGCATGAAGCTCGGCCTCTTTTTTAATGGTCTCCGCTTCACGGCGGGCCATGTCACGGATAGAATCCGCTTCCAATTCTGTTTGCTTCAGCTGTTTTCCCTTAAAAACACGATTTAAAAAATACCCTCCGACAAAAAACGCTCCCCCTACCAATAAGTAAATGATCACGTTCATTTCTTCATGCTCCTCTTTTACACACGGTTGTCCATGTACCGTCCCGGCTGTCAGGACCCAGGCCTCCTAACGGAGACATTATCAGCCTTGTGCTACATTCAAGAATCGGTTCAATCGGTAAGGACGGTCGTTACGGGGCGGTCGTGTAGCTCAAGCTGGGGAATTTCGTCCACCAGTTGAAAATCATAGGCGAGGCCGACAACAGGCGTTGTTAAAGGAATATCCGCCAGAAAACGGTCATAATACCCGGCGCCGCGCCCCAGCCGATTATTCCGGCGGTCAAACGCAATTCCGGGAACGACCACAAGGTCGATTATTGACGCCTTCAGGATCCTCTCCGCACTCACCGGCGGCTCCGGGATCCCGTATGTTCCTGGCTTTAATTCATCAAGCGATCTTATAACTATCGGTACGATCTGCTTTGTATCCTTAACAACAACCGGTACTGCCACGCACTTATGAAGGTCCAAAGCCTGCCGCATAAGGCCGAATGTATCCACTTCCCCGCGGCATGACACATAAAACAGGACCGTTCGAGCTGTCACAAACGCCGGTAACGTCGCGAACTTTGCCGCAATGACGCGGCTCTTCTGAAAAGCGTCTTCCTCCTTATGACTTTTTATAAGATCAAGGACACGTTGCCGTAATCCCTGTTTAGTTTTTGGGGCCACACAACCCTCCAAGAAGGCATTATAATATCATTATGACTTTGTAATGACAATAAATTTTACGTATCTGCCTTGATTTCTAATATTTATATAAACCTTTCGGCGTTATGGCGAAAGGCTGGCGACCTGGAGGGCAAAATGAATTAATATTCAGTCTTTTTTACGTAAATTTTCAAGCCGCTCTTTGATCTTTTTCTCGTATCCCAATTCTGTCGGCTCATAATACACGGCCTTGAACGGCATGTACTCCTGATGCACATAATGATTCGGATAATCATGCGCGTATTTGTAGCCCTCGCCATTGCCCAGCTTGGCGGCTCCGGAATAATGCGCATCTTTCAAATGTTTTGGCACAAGCCCGGTTTTCTTCATGCGCACATCTTCCAGTGCTTTATCAATGGCAAGATACGCCGCATTCGATTTTGGCGCACATGCC
>JADFWS010000142.1 GCA_015234065.1 Candidatus Omnitrophota bacterium | reverse complement strand
CGAGCCGCAGGTCATAGTAGCGACGCGAGCAGGCCTGACAGATACGCTTGGTGCCCCATTCAGGTTTTGTCACTGGTTCGTCCCGAGTAGTTTAGGCAGGATGGATTGCATAGGAAATGGCAGTGGTCTACGTGCAGTGACAACCCAAGCGTCCTGACAATTGAGGTGCTACGTGGGCAACCCAAACCCCAATCAAGTTGAGTTTGATGGTGGTTCAAACAATTTATAAGAAACTTCTGGATCAATCCCGACATCAGGATATGAGGCCGGCATAGGTGGAAAATGAACCGTCGCCTTCGTCCCGCTCCCGACAATGCTTTCGAGTGTGAACCGCCCGCCGTTCGCTTCGGTCAGACATTTGACCAAAAACAAGCCCAAACCCGATCCACCGTGCCGACGAGAGTAAGAGTTGTCCACTTGTTCAAACGGTCGCATTAAACGATCTAATTTATCGGCCGGAATTCCGCAACCAGTATCAATAACAGAGATATCGATACCTCCGCCGCCAACACTCTCGACAAATACCGTAATTCTCCCCCCATCGGGCGTATACTCTACAGCATTTGCTAATAAATTATACATAATCTGCTTTAACGCGCGCGAGTCCACAAAAACAAACTCAGCATCTACATCGACCTTATCAACAAGTTTTATATTTTTACGTATTGCCCTCGCATTAATAATGTGAAATACACTATCGCCAAACTGCGAAAGGGAAATGAGTTCACGATTCATTGAAACCTTACCGGTTTCAATTTTTGATACATCTAAAATATCATTAATTAGAGATAGTAAGTGCTTGCCACCGGCAATTATGTATTCCACACTTTCTATGCACCCCTCATTATGACAGCCAGATAACGCCTTGTCTTTAAGGACTTCCGCAAAACCAAGGACCGCATTCAATGGCGTTCGTAATTCGTGGCTCATTGTTGACAAAAATAAAGACTTTGAGTTGCTCGCCTGCCGAGCCGCCAATTCAGCCTTCTTTATCTCTGTTATATCAGTAAGTGTTATGACTACACCATCGACCTGCCCGCTGTTTATAAAATATGGCAAAACCTTTCTATGATACCAAAAGCCATATGCTGATTTAATATCGCGCAAGATTGGCTCGTGATTATTAAGCACGTTTACAGTATCTTCTAAAAGTGAATTATCTTCAATTTGCCACCGTAATTCGCTAAGTGGGCGTCCGATATCGGACTCTCGGACATTCATCAAAAGTTGGACAGGAGGAGTGAAAAAACGGACATTAAGTTTCTTATCAAGAAAGACCGTCGCAAGTTCCGATGATGATAATATATTTTGAAGATCTGCAGCAATAGCGTGCTGAGCGTCCAATGTTTGCTTGAGGTGCGAATTAAGTGTGACTAACTCTTCATTGGTAGATTGCAGCTCCTCTTTTGAAGTCTCAAGTTCCTCATTAGTGGCCTGATATTCCTCTTTCATTGACAGATATTCTTCGTGTAATGTGCTTATCGTTTCGCGATCCTCTTCGCGATCCCCGAGCAAATCCTCCAGTTCCTTTCGAACCCCTTGAAGATTACGCTCAGACAAGTTAAGCGCCGAAACTTCTCCATCTAGCAAAGGGGTTTTAGGAGAGTGCGTTGTCTCAGGAATATCAGAAAAGGTTAGCATCAAAAGTGGTTCATAGTAACCAAGAACAGGATAGCATTTAATTTCGATGTTAGAAATGATACCGTCAACTCCGACCAAATCACCAATAACACTTACCAGTCGCTGACTTTTTTCTGCCAGTTGTATGGCCACCCTTATTTGATGACCGATATTCTCCCTCGACATTGTTGGAATATTAAAGTCAATATTTCCATCATTTAATTTTAGATAACGATCAATCTGACCGCTAAAAAAAACAGCATTGCGCTGCCCATTTATCAGGACAGATGTATGGGCAAATTCTTTATAAGCTGCTTCGTGCGCTAACGCCTCTAGACTAATTGGTTTCTTGGCTGCTAAGCGCCTTGTTGCTCTCCCGTCGTTTCCTGTCGCACCACCAATCCCAACCATATTGTAAACTGCGGGTTTCTTGCTTCCTGACAATTTGAAAATTCGATATTGTGCAGAAATTGTCTCAAAACGCTCTGACATTCCCCCAAGATTCTCTGATGGCCCAAGAAATATGTAGCCACTGTCCGCAATCGAAAAATGGAATAATGAAAATACCTTTTCCTGTATTTCTGGTTTCAGATAAATCAATAGATTGCGGCACACAACTAATTGAAGCCGTGAAAATGGTGGGTCAGATAATAAATTATGCTCAGTGAATGTGATCGGCTGCCGCAATGCATTTGAAATCTGATAGCCCTTTTCCGTTCTTATAAAATACTTTGCCAGACGCTCTGGTGATACTTCGGCAGCTATTGATGCCGAATAAGCTCCAGACCTAGCGGTCGTAAGTGCGTCTTGGTCAATATCAGTAGCAAATACCTGTAAAGTGATTGCCTTCTTAACCTGAGCAGCATAATCTTGAAACAATATAACAAGGCTATAAACTTCCTCGCCACTACTACAACCCGGCACCCATATGCGAATATGTCTATCATCAGCTAAGTTGTTGATTAATTCTGGAATAACATTTTTTTCAAGATATTCAAATGCGGCTGCATCTCTGAAAAATGAGGTGACATTGATGAGCAAATCATCAACGAGCGCTTGCGCTTCGGTTTTGCTTTCCCGGAGCAAAATCAAATAATTATCTAGATCCAAAATATTATTAAACGCCATTCTCCTTTCAAGACGTCGAGTTAGTGTGCCAGTTTTATACAAGTCAAAGTCGTAGCCTGTCTGCACTCTTAATAAATCAATTATGTCAACCAATTCACTGGTTGATACAGAATATATTTCTTTACTCAGCCGGCTTCCATTTTTTGCAATTTGTTGCTCAAAGAGGGATTGAAGGCGTGCCGGAATATCTAGTATTGGAAGAACAGCATCAACAAGTCCGGTTTCAATCGCACTGCGGGGCATTCCATCATATGTCGCTTCTTCAGGCTGCTGGGCGATAACCAAGCCCCCATACTGCTTTATAGCCCGTATTCCAAGTGATCCATCTGCCCCTGATCCCGAGAGGATTACACATCCAGATTGGTCACCACAACTTTCCGCGAGCGTTCTCAAAAAATAATCAAGTGGTAGGTGAATGCGCTGCCTATCCTTGGGAATTTCATAGCGTAATAAACCGCCATTGATTCCAAGATATACTCCAGGCGGTATAATATATACACAATTAGGTTGAATTCTGGACCCATTTGTTGCTAAACGCATCATCATTTTTGTTTTGCGGGAAAGCAACTCCACC
>JADFWS010000141.1 GCA_015234065.1 Candidatus Omnitrophota bacterium | reverse complement strand
GGATGCGGCCCATGATCTTGCGGACCTGGCTCTTGCCATGCAGGATCTTATGCGGGCAGTTAATGAGCGCGGATTTGAAGTGAGTCTGGTATATATGCAGCCCGACGGGAATTGGGATGTGGCGCCGACAGGCGGCCGCCCGGCGCTGCTGGTGTCCAGGCTGGCAAACAGGCCAGATTCCGCCAATATCTTTTGGGCATGGGTTCATTGGATGAAGGAGGGTCAGCCCGAATTCAGAAAAGAGATTGCGGCTGAAGAGAGCGCGAATCTCGAAGTATTGCCGACAGAGCCGCTCGCAAAGATGGTTGTCTGGGGGATAAATCTGGTTCCTGAGCAGGTGTTCGTGCCAGCACAGAATGAGCAGGCGCCGGTGATGGCGGCAGCACCGCAAATACGGTCTCCCGGCGATGGATGGGTTGACATCGACGGAGTGAAGGCGCCTGCGGGGGATATTTTAAAAGCGTTGGATGTGTTTAGCCAGAAGGCGCGCATTTTATTAGGGCCAGGCTCTTATGATGCGGATAAACCGGTGTTGCAATGCCTTTTGGGCGGCAGCCAGGTTGTATTTCAGAGTCCGTCGGCAATGATGCAGATGATCCTCGCGGGATTGGCGGTTGTCCCGGGAACACGTCTTCAGAAAAAAGATGCAGAATGGATGCTTTCTTTAACAAAAGATTCTGTGCGGCAGGGCCTGATGGGCCAGGGTGGAGACAGCGGCAAGAGTCCGGCGTATCCTAACGCTGCCAAGCAGTTTCGTATTTCCTCAATTATGGCTGATTTACGCCGTGAGGCAGGGCATGCCCTAGAACGTCAGGCGCAGTACGCAGCCGTCGAGCCAGAGAATAGGCTTGTGGGGAATAAAACAGTGCCCCGGGCGGACCTGGAACAATTGGTGTTACATTCAGCGGATCCGCTTTCGTTGACGGTCCCGCCGGCATTGGCCGAAGACCTGGTGGACTCCTTCCGTGAATTCAGCGCCCTTCGCCCGGCGGTGATCGATGCTTTGATCGCGCCATATGCACCAGAAGCCCCGGAACGAACGATCACGTTTTTCTGGGATAAGTCTTTGCCTGATGACGGGCGCGAGATCGGGATCGTGCAGGAATGGCTGTCCTGGCTTCAGGCGAAAACGGCAGACAGCGCCATGGCCATGCGGGACAGTAAAGTTCCAGGCGACGGTATTTTTACATGGGATAGATTTACGGGCAACGCTGAAGAGGTTTTGGGGTGGGTCGAGCGTATAAAGCCGATGCTGGACCGGCCTATGCAAAGTGGCGGCATTGTGCTGGAGTTTTTAGAGCCTCCTGTTGTGCTCAAGGATATGTTCCGGGCAATGCTTAGAATTTCTCAGGCGTCCATGTCGCGGCTTGAGGACACCCCTGCGGGGGCGCTGAAACTTTCGATATGGAACGAGGCCGGAAGATCCAGGGTCAAGGTCGTTCTGGCGCGCCTGGAAAAAGAAGCGCGTAAAACAGCGGCGCGGCAAGAAATGTATGCCAACGCCCATGCGCATCAAAAGATCCTTTTTGGCCGGCAGGAGGTCGAGTCGGCATTTTTTCAAAATGTTAAGGTGGTGTTTGAAGATGTTGTGGCGCATCCGCAAGCGACTCCAGCGCGTGCGGCGGTCGTGACTTTCCCGAGAGCCGCAGCGTACGCTGAGGATTTCAAGTTGGCCATGGATGATTTTGGGCGGACGAATGTCATCAGCCATGTGTTGACGAGGATCGTGTATCAGGCACCGAATGGCACGTGGGGATATGCGCGTACTGCCGGAGCGGCGGGGTTTGAGGTTGTGGTCTCAGGCGCGATCAATAACAAGAAGTTAAGAACCCGTTTGCCGAACTGGCTTACGTGGATGAAAAAAGGCCAGCCTCGGGCGGAACAGGCGAGAGGTGCGCGGCTTGATGACAAGCCTTCTTTCAAATTTGAAATGACGGAAGTCCGTCCGGATCCGGTTCTGGCTGAAGTGCCGGAGAAGATCATTGTCCCGTTGGTTGCGGGTATGAAGGCGCTGGATGTTTTTGATCAGCCGAAAGTCGTGGTCAGGGTGTGGGATGGCGGGGCCCTGGTTCAGCGGAAGTTTACAGTTCTCGATTGTATTTTAAAGGGAAGCGAGGCTGTGTTCCAGTCTCCGCCGGCAGATGTGGTGGCAATTCTCAAACGGATCGCCAGAGTGCAGAATATTACGCTCAGGCAGGCCGGAACGCAATGGACCCTGGCGCTTGGAAAAGATGTGGTCGTTTTTTCCAAGTCGCGTGAATACAAAGCGCAGGGAAAGGCATATCCCAACGCAGCCAAAGAATTCGCGGTGCGGAATATTTTCGACGGGCTACGCAGGAATGCCCGACATGAATCGGCCATGGTCGCAAAAGCGCAATTGATCAAGATCTTTAATAATGCCTGGGGCGCTTTGTGTACGCCCGCGGACATGCAAAAAAGAAATTCGAAATTATGGATCCAGATCAACAATGCCCCTGGAGATGCCCGTATGCCCAGGGAATATACAGCTTATGCTGATCTCTGGAGGCAGTTTATTCGCGTGTTTCAGAACGGCGGGCTTCCGGACATCCGATACGAAGTCGAAAATACGGGCCGTCATGTGAGTCATTTTCTGGTGATTACGGATGATCGCCCGTTGGAAGAGATCCGTTCTCGCGGCCTTAAGCGGGTGAAAAATGTTTTTAGTTCTATACGGAATCAGGTGGACTCCCTTCCTGCAGAGGGGATCCCATTCCTTTTGGCCGGTTATGTGCCGCGCTCCGACAAGCATATTCTTAAGCCTGGGGCGCCCAGCACCTTGGTTATTGGATTGTTCTCGACAGATCGTTCGGGTGTGTCAAAACCGATTGATCCTGTCCTTGTGCTACCGGATCACCGATTTATAAAGTTGGTGGTCAGTACAAGCGGTTCGCGGATGTACCTGCAGATCCTGAACCTCATCGAGCGTGCCGGACGGATCGAGGAATCAGTCATGGATATGGTGGAGATCCGCGGTCATAAAGGCGCCAGTACGACCGTTGAACTTCGGGAAGGGGCGGCCCTTGTCGTCGGTGGCGTCCGTGTCCGTCTCGACGGCGAAGCGGCGATGGCGGTTGAGAAAGTTTCGACTGCCATTCCAAAGGCGTTGGGGTTACAAACCAAGGCGCTGATCAGGATCCACAGGGATTATGCCCTGGGCTTGGATGGCTGGAAGAGCGCGGCGGCAAAAAACAAAAATTTGGCGTTACGGCTTGCCGCCGGCAAGGCCATGGCAGAGCATGCAAACGCGATCCGCGGGCAAGAAAGGGCTGTGGCCGAGGCTGTACTTGAGTTTTTGCAGGTGGCAGAGCCTGGGAATATATCAGTTAAGGGTGAT
>JADFWS010000140.1 GCA_015234065.1 Candidatus Omnitrophota bacterium | reverse complement strand
CGCGAGTTCCTGTGTGGCGCTCTGCCCGACCGCAACCTTGAGCCGGTCAGCCCCTATGATCACGCTTTGATAGCGCGCGATATAATTCTTGAGCATCTGCACATTACTCATGATAAAACCCAGCGGATTATTGATCTCGTGCGCGACACCCGCCGCCAATTGCCCCAAAGACGCCATCTTTTCCGACTGAACAAGCTTGTCTTTCGTGGACACAAGTTCCTGGTGCATGCGCTTGGATTCATCGAGCATCTGCTTAAGTTCATTCTCGAAATTCTTGCGTTCCGTAATATCCTTGGCCACACCCATAATGCCCGTAATCCCGCCCTTCGCATCGGTCAAAAGCGCGCCCGAAAACAGGACCGTCACACGCTGGGCATCAGGCAAGATATACTCCGTCTCGACATTCTTGATCCGGCCGTCGACACCTTTTTCCGAAAACCCTTCAAACCCGAAAAGCTCGGGTGTTGCCACAAATTTCGAAACAGGCTGGCCAATGATTTGGTCATGCGGCAGGCCAAGCAGGTCGGCGGTAGCTTTGTTGATCGTCAGGATATTTGCCCGAAGATCCGTGACAATGAGCGCATCGGTCATGTTCTCGATAATGCCATCCACATAATCCCGCGAGACCGTAACCTTCTTCAGGTCGCTCGTCATATCGTTGAACGCCCGCGCGAGCTTGCCGAGCTCGTCGTCATACCGAACCTTGACCTGGTGTGCCAGGTCGCCTTCGGCCACGTGCTCGGTCGCCACGATCAGTTCGTGGATCGGGCGGTTAAGCAGCACATACACCAGGGCCGTGATCACAAGCGCGGCCGCGAAAACACCCAGGAGCACAAAGAACATGATCGTGCGGCGCATGTCCGCGATCTTATGGTTCACGTCGCTAAGCGACATGTCGATCATGACCCGGCCGATATTCTCAACCGTTTTAGCCTGCTGTCCAAGGAGCATATCCTCCTCGGAGCCGGAAAGCTTGACGGTCTTGATCAGCGCGAAATATTCCTTGCGTGCCAGGTCTTTGCGCGAACCGCCTTCAAAAAGCACCGCGCCTTTTTCCGCCTCGATACGGCAATAGACCGCGTCCTTCTGGGCCAGGATCGCCTCGCCGGCCTTGGCCATGGCCTCCTTGTTGCCGGTCAGGACCGGATATTCGCTCGCGGCCGCAAGGCTGTCGACGAGAACCTGGGCGCGAAGATCGAACTCCGCAAGATACGTGGCGCGCTCATGGCTTATAAAATACGCACTCAGAAAGATCCCGAGCCCCAGGATCGAGGTAACGACGACAGCAAGGATCTTGAAGGAAATCCCGATCTTCATTCTCCGAACACCTTTTCTGCACTTTTTAATATCTTTTCGGAAAACACCACGCCAATCCGTTTGGCGACCTGGATATTCACAGAATAGACGACCCGTTCCGGATCCGCCGACGCTGTCGGGACCTTCCCGTTCAGGATGTCCAGGACCACGTCCGCGGTCTGGCGGCCCAGGTCCGTATAATCGCAGTCAAACGCCAAAAGCGCCCCGGCCTTCGTATACGCCGCGGAAAGCCCGATGACCGGAACCTTGTTCTTGAGCGCCTCCCCCAGAAGGAACTCGACAGACCTCGGGAAATATATCTTCGAATCCGCGATCATGAGGATCACATCCGAATCCTTCATGATCTGCGCGACCGCGTCCGGAAAATCCTTTTCGCCCTCAACCTTTACCGATGAAAGTTCACACCCGGCCTTCACACAGCCATCCTTGATCTTTTCCACTTCCTGAAGCGAATTTTCTGAATAAATAACGCCGGCACGGATCTTGCGCCCGAGGATATCCGACGCTTCTTTCAATTTAACGGCATACGGGATATCCATGGAAATACCCGGCGGCACAACTCCACTGCGGTCGGGCCCGAGCACCATCGTAAATACGATCGGCATGCCCATTCCGGCCTTCTGGGCGATCTTGGCCATACTCGTCCCCACGGCGACAAGAACCGATGCCCCGTTCTTTTTTAATGCCGCCTGCACTTGTACGGGGTCTTTCAACATCTCTTTTTCAAAGGGGATCACCAGAATATCCTGCGCGGCAAGCTTGGCGCCAAGAGTCTCCTGAATAGAATGCAGAATGGCCTCGTACGGCTGGCCGCCATTCGCGATGATCGCAACCGCAACTTTAGGCGCGGCAAACGCCGGCACCGGCATCGGCGGCACCAGGAACATTGCCACCAGGCTCATGATGAAAAGCTGTTTTACCATTTTATTTTTATACACGGCGCGCGACACCCCAGATTATAGATTGTTCGCTTTATTGTTTTAAATAATGCGCTAATGTGCTGGTCACGTCTTCAAAGCAGATGGGCTTGCGTAAAACGTCGAGCATCCCGGCTGCGCGGCACTGGTCCTGGTCCACTTTCATATAAAATGCCGTGACAGCGACGATCGGGATAGGTTTCTTTAACTCTTCGTGGATGACCCGCGCGACCTCAAGGCCGTTCGTATCTCCGAGAAGAATATCCATGAAACAAAAATCGATGTCCTGACGCTTCACAAGTTCAATGGCCTCGCGGCCGGTAGCGGCGGGAAAAAACGCGCAATCAAGGCGCGTCAGGTAAACACCCATCAGGCGCAGAAAAATGGGGTCATCATCAACGACGAGCACTCTGTTCGGCCGGTGTGTTGTCATATGTTTTTCAATCTTTTAAAAGTGTACCAGAAAAACAGGCTTAAAACAAAGAATTTACTAACATGTTCCTGCAGAAGGAGTTGGACAGAACAACGTTAATAAACTTTTTCCTATTCTGCTTAAAAAATAGTACACTTTCTAATAGATACATGCAGGAGATCCTTCAGGCGCTTCGCGCCTTCAGGATGACACGCGGGAGATCCTTCAGGCGCTTCGCGCCTTCAGGATGACGGGCACGCACGTCATTCCCAACGGGCACGTCATCCCGAACGAAGTGAGGGATCCCCTGCATTCTTTAATAAAAGGTTTTTATTATGCCTAAAATTCCCTGCGTCTACATCATGACCAATATATCGAACAGCGTCCTCTACACCGGCGTTACCTCGGCCCTTGTCAGGCGCGTGTATGAACATAAAAACCATCTGGTCGAAGGCTTTACAGACCGCTATAATCTGGACAAACTCGCCTGGTATGAAATTTACCACAATATGGCGAGCGCCATTGCCCGGGAAAAACAGATCAAAGGCTGGGCGCGGCATAAAAAACTCGCGCTGATCAAGGCATCTAATCCTGAATGGAAAGATCTGTACGATGATATTACTTAGGAGCAAACGAAAAAATGCGGGAGATCCTTCAGGCGCTTCGCGCCTTCAGGATGACGAGCATGCGGGGGATCCTTCGCCCTTCGGGCTCAGGATGACGGG
>JADFWS010000013.1 GCA_015234065.1 Candidatus Omnitrophota bacterium | reverse complement strand
CATCGGCATCCGCTTTTACTTTTGAAAGCTCTGCTCTGAGCGCTACAATATTCGCCTCCGCCGTCGTGCGGGCTTTTTTAGCCTCAGCACGCAGGGACTGATCTAGCGCGCCCTTTTCAGCAACCGCCTGGGCAAGGGACGCTTCTAACTCTTTCACACGCACTTCCATCGGCTGTTTAGCCAGCGCGATCTTCAGCGGGATCCCGCTCTGAACAGCGTCCATCTGCTGTTTCATTTCATCCAGTTTTTGTGCCAGTGCCGCCTTATCCGCACTCACAGATTTTAAACTGGAATCGAGCGTTTCCTTGTTTTTCTCCGCCAATGCCATCTGCGTTTCTTTATCCTTCAATTGCGCCTGTAACGCTTGGACCTGCTCCAGCATTTTTGCGCTTTGTGTTTTAATCTGCATGTCACTGTCAGCTTTCAACCGCGCCGACTCCGTCGCGGCTGCCGTTTTCACGCGCGCCGCTTCATCAGCTGCCGAAGCCTTAATTCTGGCAAGCTCGGCCTGAAGCCCCTGCACACGGGCATCAGCATCCTGTTTTATTTTATCCGCCGACACAGCGCCTGCCTGTTTGGCCGCCTCAATATCTTTTTTAAGTTCCGCAACCTTTTGCTCATACGGCGCCTTAGCCTCAGCTACTTTTGCCTGCGCCTCAATCTCTTTTTTCGCAAGCTGTTCGCGCAGGATCCGGATCGTTTCTTCGGAGGCAGCTCTTGCTTTTGCAACTGCGGCTTCACGATCCGCACCTGCCTGAACAACCCGATTCTCCGCATCCCTGACTTTAGCTTCCAATGGCTGTTTAACTGCCGCAATATCTGCCTGGGCCTGCGCATCTTTGGCCTTGAGTTGATCATTCAAGTCCTTGATCTTCCCTTCAAACGGCACAACCGCCTGTTTAACTTTCTCGGCGGTCAATGTCTGTTCTGCCGCCAATCGGGACTGAACATCCTTGATCTTTTCCTCGTATCCGGCCTTTTCTTCTTCAACTTTCTGATCCACATTCTTCTTGAGCCCATTGAGCTCATCCGCCACTTTGCGAAGCGACTCACGCAGCGCCAGCTTTTCACCTTCAATTTTATCTATGTCCGACTTGATCTTGTCTTTATCAGCGATGACCGCGTTCATCTGCGCATTTTTCTGTTCCAGCGCCAATTGCCCCATTTGAACCTGCTGAGAAAGCTCCATGACCCGCGCATTCAGCGGCTTGATCATCTGTTCCATCTTCTGCGGCAACGACTGATCCCTCTCCAAAAGCCCCTTTTGAAGTTCAGCTACCCTCGACTCAAACACTTCCTTCTCGCGCGTCGCCAATTCCAGGTTATAGCGAGCCGTTTCTTTTTCCAGCAGCACTTTTTTATACTCACTGTCCTTCAGGTCCAGCGTACTCTTAAGCTTTTTGATCTCATCCTGCAGAAAAAAGATCTCATCCTGCCGGACTAAATCTGCCTGTTGAGCCAGGACCGCTGTATGCGGGATCGACGTAAAAAGGAACGTGAACGCTAAAAGAAGAGCAACGGGTTTCTTATTCATAAGATCTCATGTGGTTGTTGACGATTTCGACCATACGGGCGAGTTTTTTCTTAAGCTCATTCATTTTTTGATTCAGGGCTTCGATCTCTTTCTGATCATCCGCCTTTGTTTTATCCGCGAGTGCCATCTGATCCTGAACCGACTTCACACGGCCTTCCAGCGCGAGGTTAACGGCCTCAAGCTCGCCGACACGGCGTTTCGTTTCTGCGATCTCGGCATCTTTAGCCTTGATCACATTCTCAAAATGCGTTTTTTCAGAAAACAGCTGCGTCACGGTTTCAGACAGCTTGATATTATTATTGATCATCTGATCTAATCTGGCCTCAAGCGCCGCAACCTTGGGTTGCAGGTCTGCCGCGGTATTGACCATCGGGACCGGCGGCGCAACCGCCGCAGAACCTTTGGGCTGGAACACTTCGATCGCCGTGGGCGTTTCCGTATCTGAACGCATCACCGCTACCGGAGCTGATTTGACGAGGGGCTTTGACTTTTCTTCTTTGGGCATCGGCTGAACCGATGTCTTTTGGGCTGGTATGGCCGTCTGAACACCGGCAGGCGTTACCTGTTTTCCCACCGTGATCTTTGAGAATTCTTCTTCGCTTAAAGCCTCTCCCTCAACGTCCGAGGACGAGAGCTTGACCATCACAGGATACGTTTCAAGCACAACCAGATAAATACTTTTTCCGTTATCCATCCGGACAGCCACTTTGTCCCCTGGCTGAACATCCTTCTCGGTCAAATCCGCAAATGCGAGCCTGTATTTGGCATTCACATTAATGATCTCACCGGTTTTATTTTCCGCGAATGCCTGATTTCTTATTAGAAAAAAAGAAGTAAATAGTATTAATAACATCTGAAAGACGCGTGGTCGAACCATAGCCCTCCCTGTAAATAAAATAATAGCAATTATAATAATAAGAATGGGTTACAACAGGAATTATCTTATCGCTGAAAGGAGTTTCCGGCAACCTGAAAATAAAAAAAAGCGGAGGATTTTCATCCCCCGCCTTTCTTTTTATATAAAACCAAAAAGTGATTACGCTTCGTAACGGGCCGCGCGCGGCTTCTCTGGCGGCGGATTCAAGCGGACCACATTAATGGCCTTAGGGCCACGGGTGTCCTCCTGAACCTCGAACTCAACCTCTTCTCCGTCAACAAGATACTTGAAGCCTTCAGCCTGGATGCCGCTGTAATGCGCATAGACATCCTTGCC
Source organism: Candidatus Omnitrophota bacterium (assembly GCA_015234065.1). Classification (GTDB taxonomy): domain Bacteria; phylum Omnitrophota; class Gorgyraeia; order Zapsychrales; family Fredricksoniimonadaceae; genus JADFWS01. The sequence continues at coordinate 19,660 of JADFWS010000013.1, read as the reverse complement.
CTCGGTCGTGGTTACAAAACCATAACCCTTCTTACGATCAAACCACTTCACTTTTCCTTTTTCCATGTGAGTCTCTTTCTTATGATACGTTTGTTACCGTTGTGTTCATTGACCCTTGACCTTACTTCTGTGCCGGAGCATCAGCTGGAGCCGCTGTCACAGGTGCCGCGGCTGCATCTGCCACAGGCGCTGCCGCTACAGGAGCTACTGCCGGAACTGCCGCAGGAACGACTTCAGCCGGTGCTGCTGCCGGAACGGCTACTGCTGCTGCAGGAGCTGCTACGGCCGGGGCGGCGTCTGCTGGAGCGCCGGGAGTTTCCGCGCCTTTTTCTTCTTTAACAAGTGTTGTGACAACGCGCTTGCCATCTTTTTCAACATAATCGATCACAATATCATCGCCAGCCACAAGATCCTTGACCGCATTAATATTGCCAAGCTCTGTTTCTGCAGTCACCGCATATGAGGTCTCAACATCGGCGTCCTTGGTAAAATCATACTCTTTCACCGTGATCTGGTCCGCAGCAACACTCACGATCTTGCCAAAAGAAAACTTGTCCTCTTCTGCATTATCCTGGGCGACGGCGAGCTTGAACGAACACGCCAGAGCCAGAACCACAACGACCCCCATTAAATACTTCTTCATGAATATCCCCTTTCCTGCATTGATCAGTTTCAATATTTTAACGGACAGCTTTGTCTGTTATTTGAAAGAACATATCAGATGCTCCATGAAAAGAACATGAAACAAACATTAAAATATCTTAATTTTTGAATCTTAGGCTAACGAAAGGACGACGGTAAAGACCGAGCCGTTCTGGGGCCGGCTTTCAACGGTGATTTCGCCGCCGTGATGGCGCGCCACGGCCTGCGCAATACTTAAACCCAACCCGCTTCCCGGCTCATCGCTCGCACCCGTCCGGTCTTTATGAAAAAACCGGTCAAACACTTTAGGCAGGTCTTCCGCCAGGATGCCGCAGCCAGTATCCGCGATCGCGGCATATAACTTCCCGCCTTTGACACTGGCGGATACACGCACCGTTCCGCCGGCAGGTGTGAACTTTACAGCGTTATGGATCAAATTATAAAAAAGGCGGCGCAAGTGAAGTCGGTCCGCAGAAATACGCACCGCCTGTCCGCACGGCTCAAACACAAATTGTACGCCCTTCTTGAGCGCCAGAATACCGACCTGATCCGCCACTTCCCGGTAAAATTCATTAAACTCGAGGGGTTCGCGCTTGAATACCTCCGGCTTGTAATCCAACTTGGTAAGCAAAAGAAGGTCGTCGGTAGTTTTGAGCATCCGGCCGATCTCTTCAAGATTGGATTTCAAGACACGCTTATATTCCTCGATGTCACGGTCTTTGCGCAAGGCCAGTTCCGACTCGCCACGCATGATCGCCAGCGGCGTGCGCAGCTCATGCGCCACCTGCCCGCTGAATTCTTCAATATGCTTAAACGCATTCTCCAGGCGCGCGATCATGTCATTGAACGCCGCGACAAGGCGTTTCATTTCCTCGTCGCTCTGCAGCAGCGCCAGGCGCGCGCTCAGATCCTTGTGACTGATCATTTCCGCCGCGCGCGTCACCTTGACGATCGGCTGTAACATCTGTTCCAGTAAAAAACGCCCGAGCAAAAACATGAGGATAAAAATAAAAGGGATACTGAACACGATCGCCGCCCAACGGTCTTTAAGCAACTGAATGATCGGCTTTTGTGACGCGGCGATCTGAAGAATATACGGCTTACCATTGATCAAACAGGCAGCAGACATAAGGCGAAACACCTTGTTTTTGTAACGGATATCCGAAAAAACAAATGGTTTCTGCAAGGACTCGGCGGTATATTGCGCCAGAAATATTTTTCTCAGGTCATTGGACATGCGCCGGCTCCTGGCCAGGCAATCCCCTCCGGGGCCGACGAGCTGCATCAGATCGTCCTGCATATTGAGCTTTTCGAACTGTTGCGCCCAATAAAAGTCGATCTTCGTAATGACCTCGAGCTTCACATCGATCTCATCCAGCGAGGCGATCCGGTTAAACACATAATCCGCCACCTTCTGAGGGTCCCCGACGGCTTTTGTATACAGCCCCAGGACATTCACCGTGGCTTTGGATTTTGCCTTCAATTCCTTGTCCAGCTCGTCATAAAGCGTAAACGAAAGCCCCACATACAAAAACGCGCTGTACGCGATCAGCACAGCGCCGAGAATAAGCGAATACAAAAAACTGATCTTGAATTTAAGGGAATTGATTCTCACGGCTGATTCCCGGAAAGAGTATACCCGGAACCACGGATGGTATGGATATACGGCACATCAAAAGGCTTATCGACTTTATCACGCAGATGCTTGATATGCACGTCGATCACATTCGTAAAACTGTCAAACGCTTCATTCCACACTTGCTCGGAAAGCATGGTGCGGGTCACGACCTCGTCCTGATGCAGAAGCAGAAACTCAAGCAGCGCATATTCCTTACTGCTGAGCATAATATCCTCACCCCGGCGCGTAGCCTTATGGGTCATCTGATTAAGCTCAAGGTCTTTGCAGACCAGGACCCCGGCCTTTTGTTCGCTTCCCCGGCGTAACAGCGAACGCACCCGCGCCAGGAATTCTTCAAACGCGAAGGGTTTGGTCATGTAATCATCGGCGCCGGAATCAAGGCCAGACACTTTATCTTCAACCGCGTCGCGGGCCGTGAGCATTAAGATCGGCGTATTGATGGATTTCTTGCGCAGTTCCCGGCAAATAAAAATACCATCTTTGCCCGGCAGCATGATGTCGAGGACGATCAGGTTGTACGGATTGGTTTCTGCGAGGAAAAGCCCCTGCTCACCATCGTAAGCGACATCGACGGCATAATGCTCTTCTTTTAATCCACGCTGGATAAAAGAGGCGATCTTTTTTTCATCTTCGATAACAAGGACACGCATAAGGAAAGAATTTTAGCAGAATAAATGGGACACACAAAGTTTTTTCTGGTCGTCGTCATTAAACCAAAAACTTTATATATCCCATTTACTCATTAAGCCCCAAAAATGCAGGCAGGGTCGTTGTCATGGGATGAATAGCCAGAATAACCGGCGTGAGGCCTGAGGCCTGCTCGAGCCGCTGGATCACGGCAGGATCAAAATGAAATACAACCCCCTGATTAGAATTTTCTGTCTTTACATTCTGCTGAGAATGCGTCAGATCAATACCGCCGGAATTCCCAAGCATCGCAAAATTCTTTTCCACTTCGTTTTTAATTTCTTTCGCGACGTTTTCGGCATTTAAACCAAATTTCTTAAGAGAATCCTGCCATGCCCCGGATGACCCAAAACCTTCAACGCCAAAACCGGCAATCCTGCCATAACGGACCGTGCCGGAAGACGTTATGATGAGGCTAGCTATCATGTCATTCAAAAATCGGGGCGTGCCGTCATATAGTGTAAAAATAGGAATCCCCGGCGTGAGAAGATCGAGAAATTTTTGACTGTCCTTTTCAACCTTATCCAAATTATTGATATTGATCATTTGGATCTCAACACCCTGCCCCTGCAACAATGTTTTTGCTTCTGCCGCCTCTTTTGAGACCGCCCCCATGCTTACAATGACCGCCTGAGGGTTGTGGCTTTTTCCGACCTCATAAAATCCTTCCAGAATATCTTTTTCAGACACTCCTTGAATATCGGCAACTGGTTGCCTTGAAACCCTGATGTAATACGCTTTACGTTCTCCCGCTTCATATCTTTTTTCAATGTCGGAAAGAATGACCTGCGCCTCCAAAGGCGTACTCGGCTCAACCATTACAACATTCGACTGATGACGCATGATCGCAGAAGAGGTCATTTCCTGCGTCCCCCGCCCTTCCGCAGACGATAATCCGGCATATGTTGTCACAAAAATGAATGGTAAATGAGCCCTTAACATGGACATAATATCGGCAAGGACTATCGGAACAAAAGGTTCATCCATGGAAATAACAGGTAAAAAACCAGCCCGGCTTAACCCTTCGGCTGTTTGAAGCATGGATTTCTCCGTGATTGAAAAATCCAAATATCTTCCGGCCGGATTTTCTCTTCCAAACACCCCAAACTTATCTTGAAAACCATCCATGCCTACCGCGCGTCCGACATCGGCGGACATTGCCACGAACAGCGGGTTTCTGTTCCCGGCCCAAATATACCACGGCCTCAGCGCTCCTGTAATAAGAGGAAGCGCTGCTAATGATCTTTCTATAACAAAATTCCCGTCAATAGAACTTGTTACAAACGGTTTGGCATAGCCCCTGTTCCTGGCCTGCAACTCTAGACGCATTTGCTCATGAAAAGCTTCTAACCAGTCCTGAAGGCCTTTGCGGCCCATCAAAGACTGCTGTTCCAGCCGCTCAATGTCACTATCCACAAGCACCCCCTGCTTCGCCGGATTGTATGAATGCGCCGCAACCTGGCCGGCAATCTCCGGAAGCCCGTTCCCTTTAATCGTATTTGCAATAATCAGGGTCGGTTGTGTTTGCTCTTTTTGCAAGGCCTTCAATATGTCTGCGATCTTAACAGCATCATGGCCATCCACCTCAATCACATAAAAACCTGCGGCTTTCCAGCGTTCATGCATATTTTGATGCGCGGGTGGTGATAACATCTTATCCGAGCCCTGGTTGTTCTTATCTATAAAAACGATCAGGTTGTCCAAATTGAATTTTCCGGCATTCTCCGCCGATTCCTGTATAGAACCTACCGAACTTTCGCCGTCACCGAGAAGGACAACAATTTTCCCGGGCCGCTGGTCTTTTTTAGCCGCGATCGCGAGCCCAACAGCCTTCCCGAACCCGACACCCAGGCCGTCTGCCGTCACCTCGATCCCCGGAGTTTCTTCTGCTGATGGAGACACCGGAAATGTCGTGCCATGACCGCTCATCACATCATCCATATTATAGAAACCTGCCTTAGCCATAACTGTATATAAGGCCAAACTGCCATGTCCTTTAGAAAGAATAAACCTGTCCCTCATCGGATTCTTGAGATCACCCGGGTCATAATAAAATCCTCCGCCGAAATATATACCCACCAGAATATCCAGCACTGATAATGTTGACCCGATATGCCCTTTCTGATTCTTTCGAATAAGTTGCAAGGCACTGCTTCGTACTTGCGCGCTGATGTCACTCAATGCCATGTTTTTATCGGTCTTTGGCTGAGACAGAACGAACGGCGTGGCGGTCGGCGGCATAAAACTTTTAATTCTCCACTCGATGGCGGCAAGCGGATTCTTCTTGTCCGGCCCGTTAAGCAGAATTTTAAACGCCGCTCCCAGCGTGCCGTGCGCAAAAAGAACACCCGTGTCTCCATTTAATGTCTGGTCAAGGCCGAGCAATTCCTGTCTTGCACGCTTTAAAAGGTGGATCATATCCTCCCCGCCCTCTGCCCGAATGATCGGATTATTCTCTTGATACGCCAGGCTCTCTTGACGGGCGTTCTCACCATACCTCGTCGCTATCTCCTCATTAGATAAATTCTCATTGCGTCCGAAACTGATCTCCCGAAGGCCATCACGCAAAGCTTCAAATTCAAATCCCAATGCCTTTTTGGCAGGAATCGCTGTTTCCTGCGCCCGCCTTAACGGGCTTGAGAACCAACGCACTTTTTTATCACCGGCGACAAGCGCCTGAAGCGTTGGAACGAGCGACACCGCCTGCTCACGGCCATGAAGACTTAACTGATTGACATCTTCATCCACATTGCCCTGATAGCGCGGCTGTCCGTCTTTCTTTCCTTTCTCGATCAATACCGTATCCCCATGACGCACATAGATCAGTTTCGACCGCAACTGCAGTGGCTTAAAATCTTTTCCATAGCGCAATTTCTGCGCTTTAGCATCCCAGTCCAAGGCCAATTCTTTCAAGATCATTTCCTGCTCTGCGTCCGGCGTATTGGCCATGGCCATATTTACCGACGCAAAATCCACATTAACCACCATGGCGCTCTCGAACGCGCCCTGCGGCAACCGGCTCCGGTCCTCTGTCTTGCCGTAATGCGCGCGGATCAAATTAAGGCTGGCGCCGCCGGAGAAATACTTCTTCGGCACAACTTCGCGTGTGGCCGGGTCATACTCATCTTGAATATAGTTGTAGGCGCCTTTTTTGAAGGCTTTGACGTATTGCTGCCAAATCTGCTCAGGGGCTAAGTCGCCACTACGAGAAAGGCCAACAATTTTATTCCGATCTACATATGCTTTACCCAACAAGCTTTCCTTGATCTTATCCTTGAACCATATCGCCAAAATAAGCGAATGATACACCTGGCGCAATTGCGCGAAATTCTTTCCTTCATTGACTTCTTTTTCAAGGACGGGGATCACGACGGAACGAAAAATATCTTTGGCAATGTCGACGTAGAGGCGAGCCGGTGGCTCGCTCATTTGATGGTCGTCCGTTATCGGGCCAGGCACAACATCGCCCCTGCGATTATTTTGTTCTGCGAGATAATCGCTCTCGAGCATAACCTTAAGCCGGCTTTCGGTTACATACGCCGCGTCTTTACTCTCGTAAACAACAGCCTTCTCGGGCACGATCCAAACCTTATTGAATATATCGACGGGAATATCGGTCGTGCCGTATTGGGCATACGCCTGCCTGTACACTTCGGCCCAGAATTTCTTGCCGGTCTCGCCCTCGGGATATAAAAGTGACGCGGCGACCTGCTTTAAAATATAATCCTGACTCAAAAGGTCGCGGCCCATCTCAGTCACACCAAAGGCATCCGGGATGATCCGATCTTTTTCATACGGCGACAGGTTGACCCACAGGTCTTTTTCCGGGACCGTGATCGAGGCGAGAAAATATTTGATAAGGCGCAACGCCTCATCGCCCCTGAGGGCATCTCCCTGATCAAGAATAAAATCCACCCAAAACGGATCATCCGGATGGATTTTAATTCCCTTCAAAAGCGGCGAATTGAAGGCAGGGCTCAGACTGACGAAAGTTCCAGGTTGTGGCAAGAATGGCCTTTCCTGGGCCAAGGCAGAACGAATCGGCGCGATCCCGTTAGAAGCCAGGAATGTGCAAAGAAGAATAGACGCAATGATCTTGCGCCAAAATAATGAATACAATGATCTCATCAATCGTGCCTATATTTAAGCGTTTTTCCAGAATATGCCTATTATGCGCCTAAAATATACACTATTATTCTTATATATGCCAGTTTGTGAGATTTTTTACAATAAAACGATTCTTGACAAATAATCAACATGTGTTAATGTATAAACAAGTTTTGACGCCCTGATAGCTTAAAGGATAAAGCTCCTTCCTAACGAAAAGGACGATGTCAGTTCGAATCTGACTCAGGGCGTTAAAAGTCTTAGGATGGTCCAGGAAGGCTTCTTAAGACAAAATTTTTTATTGCCTAACAAACAAAAATATCTTATACTTTTTCTATCGTTAGGAAGGCGCTCTATCCTTTTGAGCAAACGCCGCTGTTTTTGACAGCGGCGTTTTTATTGCTAGTCGACGACGATTGAGCCTTAAGGTTACATCATTATATCATGGCAGCGTCGATGTTCTTCTTAGCCGTGTTCATGATCTCGGCTTCTTTTTCAGGAAACATGTTAAGACCGGCGGCGATCACGACTTTGGTGTCGTACCCCATGAATCCGAGATCAACTTTGGAGAGTGTCACACTGTGCTCCATGAACGCATAATCACCTTCATACGCGCCGCCGCTGGATGAGATGACAAGCGCCTTCCTGCCCTTCATCAAATTTACATACCCGCCAGCACCCATATCCCAGGTCTTACCTTTTTGCATGACCGAATCAAACCATGCTTTAACTGTAGCAGGCTGGGAAAAATTGAACATCGGATACGCAATAACCACCACGTCCGCCTTCATAAGCTGTTCTGTCATGGCGTCCATTCTAGTCAACAGCGCCTTATCCGCAGGCGCAAGGCTCTCCCCTGCATAGTTCCTGCGATAGTAAACAGACAATCTTTCTGGGCTGAAAAGGTCTGGAACATCACGGGTTAGGTCTAAACGCTCCACTTTAGCCCCTTTGGCCTGAAGTACCGAAATCGCATATTCGCCAAGCTTTTTTGTGCGCGAACGCTCCCCGCGCGGACAATATTCAACATATAAAACATTCATAATGAGCCCCCTTTTATGCGCTCCCACTCTGCATCGCTATATTGGCCAACTGTATCAAAAAAACCCAAATTTAAGATCTTGCTTTTGAAACTCCCTCGCTTCAAATGATGAATGGCGCCTGGCCCAATTATTTCCATAATGCCGCCCACATCCTGTTCATCGACAACACCTTTCAGCGCTGTTGTCCGGAATTCATACATCACGCCTGAATCCCGAATGATACTAGCCGTTTCTTTGATCACTGATATGTCGGCTGAAACACCGGTTGCCTTACAATAGCTTTCTTCGGAAGACTTGATGTCCATCGCGATATAATCGAGCAAATGATCATCTACCAAATGCTGAACAACATCCGGCCGCGTGCCGTTGGTATCCAGTTTGACCAAAAAACCCATATCTTTAATGGAACAGATGAATTGCGGAAGGTCTTCGTGGATGGTCGGCTCGCCGCCGGTGATCACAACGCCCTGAAGCTGGCCGCGGCGCTTCTCCAAAAAATCAAAGACATCGCGTGTATCCAGCGGATCATTGAACAGCTCCGGATTAACAAGTTCCGGATTATGGCAAAAGGGGCAGCGGTAATTGCACCCCTGGGTGAAAATGACCGCCGCCACCTTGCCGGGATAGTCAATCAATGTGAACTTGAGCAAGCCCCCGATGCGCATACATTAAACGTCTTTCTCTGAAGGAACTCGGCTTTCTTGCCCTTATTCCACTGTTTTACAGGCCGTAAATACCCGACGATCCTCGAATACACCTCGGTCTCGGCCGAACACTTGGGACAGCTGGGCTGTTCGCCCACGATATACCCGCATGACGGGCATACGCTGAAGGTCGGTGAGATCGTAAAATACGGCAACGAATATTTTTCGCACACCGTGCGCACAAAATTCTTCACGGATTCCGTATTCTCGATACGCTCGCCTACGAACACGTGAATGACCGTGCCGCCGGTATAGCGCGTCTGCAATGAATCCTGATGATCGAACAGGCCGAAAATATCATCCGTATGATGGACCGGAAGGTGCGTTGAGTTGGAATAGAACGGCTCGCCGCCTGCCGCCTCATTGGGGCAATCACGCTTGAGCTCCGGATACATATCCTTATCCATCCGGGCCAGACGATACGTCACGCCTTCCGCCGGGGTGGCTTCCAGGTTGTAATTATCGCCGGTTTCCTCCTGGAACTTAAGCAGCACCTTGCGCATGAAATCCAGAACATCCTCGGCGAATTTCTTCCCCCTTGGGGTGGAAATATTCTCGCCCAGGAAATTCAGGCAGCACTCGTTCATCCCGACCAGGCCGATCGTCGAGAAATGGTTCTTCCAGTACTGGCCGAAACGCGCCTTCATATTACGCAGATAAAACTTCATATACGGATACAGATTGTCATCCGTCAGCACTTCCAGGCCCTTGCGCTTGATCTCCAGGCTCTCTTTAGCAAGGATCATGGCATGCTCAAGGTTGGCGTAGAATGTTTCCTCATTCTTGCACGCATAGCCCAGGCGCGGCATATTGATCGTGACAACGCCGATAGAGCCCGTCAGAGGCGCCGCCCCGAACAACCCGCCGCCGCGGGAATTGAGCTGGCGGTTATCGATCCGCAGACGGCAACACATGCTGCGCGCGTCTTCCGGGCTGATATCCGAATTAATGTAATTCGTGAAATACGGGATGCCATACTTGCCGGCCATATCCCACAACGGGTTAAGCTCCGGATTGTCCCAGTCAAAATCCTTCGTAATATTATACGTCGGGATCGGGAACGTGAACACGCGGCCCTTGGCATCGCCCTCGATCATGACCTCGAGGAACGCCTTGTTGAACATGTCCATTTCCTTCTGAAACTCACCGTACGCCTTTTCCTGGACTTTACCACCGAGAATAACGCCCTTGTCCTTGTAATAGGACGGCACGCGCACATCGAGCGTGACATTCGTGAACGGCGTCTGGAACCCGACGCGCGTCGGGACATTCACATTGAATAAAAACTCCTGCAATGCCTGGCGCACCTCTTTATAGCTCAGATTGTCATAATGAATGAACGGCGCCAGAAGCGTATCAAAGTTCGAGAACGCCTGTGCACCGGCCGCTTCACCCTGAAGCGTATAGAAGAAATTGACGACCTGCCCGAGCGCGGAACGGAAATGTTTGGCCGGCAGTGATTCCGCCTTGCCCGACGCGCCCTGAAAACCCTGCAAAAGAAGGTCGTACAGATCCCAACCCACGCAATAAACACTAATACTGCCCAGATCATGGATATGCATGTCGCCATTCGTATGCGCATCGCGGACTTCGGCGGGATAAACTTTGTTCAGCCAATACGCCTGAGAGATCTCAGATGAGACGTAATGATTCAGCCCCTGCAGAGAGTACGCCATATTGGAATTCTCGTTCACTTTCCAATCGCGGCGCGCCAGATATTTGTCGACGAGATCCACATTGAACATCGACGCAATCTCGCGCATCCTGGAATGCTGATCGCGATAAATGATATACGCCTTCGCGGTCTGTTTATAGGGAGAGGTCAAAAGAACTTCTTCAACAATATCCTGCAAACCTTCGACGGTCGGCTGACGCTTGGAATACACCTGCAGCGCGAGATTAAGCGCCCGGATCGTCAGCTTTTGCGCCACATCCTCACCAAACTCTCCCGTGGCCTGGCCGGCTTTCAGGATCGCTTTGGTGATCTTTTCCGGTGAAAAATCAACTTCTGCGCCATTACGCTTCAGGATCTTGGTAAAAATTTCAGTAGTGTACACGACGGTTCTCCCTGTTGTTGATAATGGTAATCATTAAACTAAAAAATGCCGCTTGGTAAAAAGTAACAACGGGTTACTCCTTGAACTTCCCGTGACGTTGCTGTGTTGCTTGGTCGTCGAACGGTCTGTAACCTTTCTTCTCTTCTTCATAAACATTGCGCACGTTGAGGCCCATAAACGCCTTTTTGATCTCCGCCATCTCAGTAACGGATAGGGGCTTGTCCCCGCCTGGGCGAAGAGGCGTATTGATCTGAACCTCGTCGAACCCTATCGAACGCGCCATATCCGCAATGCCCCGGGCTTCCCCTTTATTAGACGCCACAAACATGACCTGCAATGCCAATCTTCCTTCAAACAGCTTTTTAAACTCACGGATCCCGGCACACACACCGTCCAACGTGATCCCTGCAGCCGGACGGCTGACCGCGTTAAAAACCCCCGATGTTGCGGCATCCAGCTTGACCATCACCAGATCCGCCAGGCGCAGGTCCGCCTGAACATCTTNTCTATCTATAAGCGCCCCATTGGTGATCACAGCCACCTTATCCGCCCTGACCGCACGGACCGCATGGATCATCTCTCCAAGATTAAGCGCCAATGTGGGCTCGCCGTTCCCGGAAAATGTCAGATAATCGATATGCGTACCTATAGGAAGCGCCTGAATTTCAGCAACAATGTCTTGCGGCAACACAAAAACGCGGCGCTCTACCCCATGAACCTTCTGAGAGCCCAATTGGCAGTAAGAACAGTCAAAATTGCAGTATTTGTGATCTGTGCACAGGGGATCTATACCCAGGGACATCCCCATCCGCCAGGAATGGATGGGACCATAAATGTGCTTAAACTTTGGGGGCATTAAGAGCACGCTCATTATATGCAATAAATGTCAAAAAATGGTAATAGCTAAGCCTGCCCGAAAAACCTATATGTTGTTGTGTCTTTTCGGGTCAGGCACAATATATAGTATTCCTGCTGCAACAGATGTCAACGTATTTTCAAATTTTATTTAGCGACGGAAACAGAAAAATTCTCTGTGAAAGGACTATATTCATCATGTACGCGTTAAACAATGTTGTGATATTACTCTCTTGAACAACCGCCTGTCAACGGCTTTTCTGCCGACGGGAACAAGCCGCTGGAATGGTCCGATAACAATTATTTCGACGGGAATATGGCCGCTCCTTTCAACAGAGGACTGTTGAAAAAATCGCCAGAAAAGATCAGGCATATTGAACTGTGACGAGCTTGCCCATGCGTTCCAGCTTCTCGGCGAGAAGCGGAATGATCTTATCCCTGGGAAGAATACCCTGTTTGCGGTATACAATGTCCGTGTTCGCGGGATTGCGGGCTAGTCCGACGGTAAAACGCACCCAGTCGGCCATTTGAAAGATATGCGCCAGATCTGACGCCGCCGAGCGGTCACCCGACGCTTTCAGGTCCTCCTCGAGGATATTATACGCCTGCATCAGCGTGATCGCCCCTTCGGTCACGATATCCACCCCCTGCATGTAATATCTCGGCGGGGTTGAGAAGGATACGGGGCGCTGTTCCACCTCCAGATCGCGGCGCGCATGGCGCGAGACAATATCCGCGGTCGTGGCCCCGCAAATGACCTTGAAACAATCCTCACGCAAGAACATGTCCACGATCCCCGCGTCCAGGCTTCTTTCCGACGGAGGCCCGGTCAGGACATCCACCACCTGGCCCAGGCGGCAATACATGAACACCGTCGTCCTGTCATCACCGCTTTCATTGCCGTCGTACAGTGTCGCCTGATCAAGCACTGCCTGGGAGAGCGCGTCGATTGGCCCTTTTTGATCACGCCAATGCAACATAAAATTCGATACTCCGTGCGCGCCCCAGCCGGAAATAAAGCCTTTCCCGAGCCCAGCCTGGGTAATGCCGTCACTCATCAATAAAAGCCCGTCTTCGGGCTTCAGGGAAAAATGCGCTTCGTGTGCCAACCCCGCCGGAACCACCAAGGGCTCACCTTCGATCAACATCGCCTCTTGTTTCTTGAACAGGACAACCGGCGGCATTTCATAACTTAAGACCGTAGCCGTTCCATCGTTAAGAACGCGTGCCAGCAGGAACGCGCTAAACGGCATGGTGTGATCGCGCCAGGCGCTCATGGTGCCTGCGACGCTAAAAAAGGCATCCCGCAGGGTGGCTCCCCCTTCGAGCAATTCAGAAAGCCGTGACACATTCATTTGCGCGGCCACATGCGCTTTAATGCCCGAACCGACACCGTCGGCAAGAATAAGCGTCGTGTGATACGGTGTGCGCTTAAAAAAGAACGCATCCCCGCAGGGCGCGCCCTCATGCTTGGAAGACTGCGCGGACTGAATGTCGATATGCTGATACGCCACGCGCCGTCATCCTCCCCTGTTCTCGTCGATCTTTTTATCTTTGACCGCCTCAACCAGTTTTTGGACCAACTGTTCCCCTTTGGCCGTATAACTTCCCAAAAAACTCGCCAGCTGTTTTGCCATCTCGATCTGATGGGCATGAAGTTCTCGCGCCTGCTGGATCGTTTCGTCTTTCACATGCTGCAACTGCTCAAAGGCCACTCCCTGCGCTGTCATGTTAATGAACATCCCGACGTACTGACGTTCGGTTTGAAGGGCATAAACCACTTCTCGCGCCACAAGGCCGTAAGCAGTATGCGACCGGACATCATCGTAGAGCGCACATTCACCTGATGCCACTTTCTCGAACGGGTCGGGATCCATGAACTGTGAAATATGACGGCCCGCCGCAGACGGCGATGCCTTGAACATTTTTCCGAACGCGGGATTAAAATTTAAGATCTTAAGTTCATGATCCAGGACCACGATCCCGTTCGGGCTCGTTTCCATGATCCTGTCCGAACGCTGTTCGGCGAGGCGGCGCATGTAGGGAATACACATCTCCGCTTCGGCCATGCCGCGAATAACGGCCAGCGCCTGCTCCCGGCAGCTGGAATATCCGCACGCTCCGCAATTCAATTGATGCTCCAGGCGTGACTTGCCCGTCTTTTCCAGGACCTGGCGGATCTTTTCTTCCACGCCCTCGATCATGGCGTTCACCGGCTTTACGGAGAAATACGTCGAAAGATCCAGCACGGAGGGCTCGGCAGTGGACAGCGACGGATGAAACACCGCATATTTGATCAGCCGTGCCCGGCGATCAAAAGCATTCCCCTCTTTTTTGATCCCAGGACCGTTCACACAGCCATGCGGACATAGCAAGGGCTCGATCACGCGCGGCTTATCGTTGCCGTCAACGGCCCTCAGAACTTCTTTGACTTCTTCAAATCCGCTTACAAAAATAAGCTTTTCATCAATAACATCCGTCGCCATATCCGACGTGGCCAAAGCCCCTCCTTCGATCGGGAACAACCGGGCCTTCCCGCACGGCTCCTCATCAAAAGAGCTTTCTTCACACGACTTAAGATCAATACCGCGAAGCCTGAAAAGCTCTTCCAGCTCTTCAAACGTCAGGACACAATCCACAAGCCCTTTCAGCTCCCGGCGCTCGGCTTCGGCTTTCTTCGCCGCACAAGGGCCGATAAAAATAACTTTTGTATCCAACCCTTTTAGCTTTTTGATATGCCGCGCATGCGCCATCATCGGCGAGACCAATGGCAAAAGATATCCGGCCCTGGCCGGATCATATTTTTCAATGTAATGAACAACCGACGGGCACGCTGTACAAATGACCGGTTTTGAAGCGGCCTTGATCATGGGCGTTGTGTCACGCGCCACGAGATACGCGCCGACCGCGGTTTCCGCCACATGCTTAAACCCGAGCCTGCGCAGGGCCGCCGGTAAACGTGCACATTCCCACGCCTCGAACACGCCTGCAAATGACGGCGCAATGCTGGCCGCCACCAAAGTGCCGCCCTTCAAGATGGCTTCTGCCTTATCCAGGTCCCGGCGGTATGTCTTGGCCCCTTGAGGACATTCCCGAATACAGGTGCCACAGGCGATACAGCGCTCAGGATCCACACAGGCCTGATCTTTTTCCACCTTGATCGCCTTGACCGGGCAAACGCGCACACAGCGATAGCAGTCACGGCATCGCGCGTCATTGGTAAAAACAACCTGCTGTGTATTCGCCTCGGATGTCATCTGTGCCTTTTACGCCTGAATGCCGATCGCCTTATCGACCGCGACCGTGGCCTTGTCCAGATCGCAATGGTTGATCACCACATCCCCAACCTTTACCGTCGGGCCTTTGTTGCATTTCTCAAAACAGAACGTCGCCTTGACCAGCACCTGCTCCTGAAGGCCCTTGTCATGCACATATTTGGCCAGATGATGCAGAAGATCTTGCGCGCCCTTCAAATAACAGCTCGTTCCGACGCACACACGGATCTCGAGCTTGTCGTCATTCTTTCCGTCCACGATGACCATGGACTTGCCCTTCATCCGGCGGCGGGCATTGTAATGCGTATGCAGCAGATGATGTGCCTTCTCCCCGCCCACGTCCCCCAGCTTGGCCTGATACAGCTCTTTAATATACGGATTCTCCTGGGACTTATGAAGCTGGAGCATCTTATCCGCTTCATATAGCCCTTTGGCCCGGTTCTTGCGATGATCCGGCAATGCGCTGACCGGCTGCCCTGCGCCATTGATACATCCCGCCGGGCATGACATAAACTCGATAAAATGATAGGGCGCTTCGCCTTTTTTGATCTTCTCGATAATAGTTTTTGCATTCGCCAGCGAGTGAATGACCGCAAGTTTAAATGTCTTTCCGGCAAGTTTTACCTCGGCTTCACGAATACCCGCCTCACCGCGCACCTCATGAAAGTCAGGATTATCCAGCGTTTTTCCTTCGACCTTTTCATATACATACCGCAAGGCGGCTTCCATCACGCCACCTGTGTTGCCAAAGATCACGCCGGCGCCTGTCTTAAATCCCAGCGGCATATCCAGCGCTTCCGGCTTTAAATTCCTGAACTGGATCCCGTATTCATTGATCATCTGCGCCAATTCCTGGGTCGTGATCACATGATCCACCTCGGCCTGTCCGGCTTCAGAAAATTCAGGGCGCTTGGCTTCAAATTTCTTGGCCGTGCACGGCATGATCGACACGACGACCATGTCCTCTTTTCGGATCGCCATTTCAGGGGCCATCACATTCTTGGCCACAGCCCCGAACATCTGCTGAGGTGATTTACACGTCGACATATGGGGCAAAAGATCCGGATAATTCTGCTCCACGAACTTGACCCACGCCGGACAGCAGGACGTGAACATCGGCAGCGGCAAATGATTGTTCAGGCGCTTGATGAACTCGTTTCCTTCTTCCATGATCGTCAGGTCCGCCGCGAAACACGTATCAAATACTTTCTTAAAGCCCATGATCTTGAGTGCCGCCACGATCTGACCCGTCGTCACCTCGCCCGGCTGATACCCGAACGCTTCACCCAGCGCCACCCGCACAGCTGGCGCGATCTGCACCACGACGGTCTTTTTCGGGTCCTGCAGGCTCTTCCAGACCGCATTGATCTCGGACTTGGGCGTTAATGCCCCCGTCGGGCATACGCGCGTACACTGGCCGCAATACACACAGTCCACCTGATCGAGCGTTTTGCCGAATGCCGGCTGAACCACCACATCATGCCCGCGATGCGCAAAATCGATCGCGCCGATCCCCTGCACTTCAGAACACATGCGCACGCAATCGCCGC
This sequence comes from Candidatus Omnitrophota bacterium, assembly GCA_015234065.1. Taxonomy (GTDB): domain Bacteria; phylum Omnitrophota; class Gorgyraeia; order Zapsychrales; family Fredricksoniimonadaceae; genus JADFWS01. The sequence goes on along the minus strand of JADFWS010000013.1, from coordinate 3,101 downwards.
ACAAAATACACTTGTTCGGATTGCGCACGATCGAATGATTATTGTCGTCGATCGGCATGGGCTTCTGTACCGGGCGAAAACGCACTTTATCCACACCCACACGTTTCGAGAGATCCTGCAATTTGCAATTCGTGTTTTTGACGCACGTCGGGCATTCGCGCTCATGATTCGCGAGAATAAGCTCGAGCGCCACACGGCGGATCTGGCGTACCTGATCCGTATTCGTACGGATCTTAAGCCCCGGCTCCGGTGGTGTCGAACACGATGTCTGAAGGCCGCGGCCTTCGATCTCAACCGTACACATACGGCACGCGCCATACACGCTAAGCTCTGACACATAACAGAACGTCGGGATATCGATCCCTGATTTATGGATGACCTCAAGCAGGTTCTTTTCCCCCTCGATCGGGACATCCCGGCCGTCAATATTCACATATTTTTGAGTATCCATATTACACCCCCGCCACAGCATCAAATTTACAATGTTGCGCACAAACTCCGCATTTAATGCACAATTTCTCATCGATCACATGCACGTTCTTTACGTCACCTTTGATCGCGCCGACCGGGCATTTCTTGGCGCAAAGCGTACACCCCTTGCATTTATCTGCCAGGATCTCAGGCTTCGCCAGGCGTTTGCATTCTCCGGTAGGACAACATTTGCCCACCACATGCGCCTGATATTCATCCGCAAAATACTTCATGGTCGCCAAGACAGGATTCGGCGCTGTTTTACCCAACCCGCATAAAGACGCTTTCTGCACGACCGTGGCCAGCTCTTTTAATACGTCGAGCGTTTCAAGCGTGGCCCGGCCCTCACAAATATCTTCGAGCAGATACAGCATCTGCTTTGTGCCTTCACGGCAAAGCACGCATTTGCCACAAGATTCCTTCTGCGTAAATTCCATGAAATATTTCGCCATCGACACCATACAGGTCGAGCGGTTCATGGCCACCAGGCCGCCGGATCCGACCATCGCGCCGATACTGCGCAGGGAATCAAAATCCAGCGCCAGGTCAAAATGTTCTTTGGTCAAACATCCGCCCGAAGGGCCGCCGATCTGGACCGCCTTGAACCCGTCGGGGTCGATCCGGCCTTTTTTATCCGTGATCCCGCCGCCCACATCAAAAATAATGTCCCGAAGTGTCACGCCGAACGGCACCTCGATCAACCCCGTATTCGCGACATGGCCCGAAAGCGCAAAGGTTTTAGTGCCCGGCGACCCGGGCGTCCCCATTTTGCGGAACTCTTTGGCACCCATATTCATAATGAGCGGGATCGTCGCGAGCGTCTCGACGTTATTAATGACCGTGGGCTTGCCCCACAACCCGCTTTGCGCCGGAAATGGCGGCTTGGGGGACGGCATACCGCGGTCGCCCTCGATCGACGCTATAAGCGCGGTCTCTTCCCCGCACACAAAAGCACCGGCGCCTTCCATCACCTGCAAATTCATCGTCCGGCCCGTACCAAATACATTATTTCCCAGGATCCCGGCTTTCAGCGCATCCGCACACGCTTTACGGATACGTTTGACCGCGAGTGGGTATTCCGCGCGCACATACACATAGCCCTCGTCAGCGCCAATGGCGTGTGCCGCGATCATCATGCCTTCAATGACCGAATGCGGATTGCCCTCCATGACCGAGCGGTCCATGAACGCGCCGGGATCGCCTTCGTCACCATTACAAATCACATATTTTTTAGGATTATTCTGAACGCGGGTAATATCCCATTTTCTGCCCGTCGGAAATCCGCCGCCGCCGCGCCCGCGCAACCCTGAATCCAGGATCTCCCGGCAGACAACGTCGGGCGGAAGCTCTTTATAACAACGTGCCGCGGCCGTATATCCGCCGATCGCCCGGTACTCACTCAGATCCTCCGGATTGATCTCGCCGCACTGCTTGAGCACAAACCGCGATTGGCGCTTATAAAAGGGAATATCCTTTTGTGCGCGGCATTTTGTCTTTTGGACCGGATCTATATATAACAGCGCCTCGACGACTTCATGATGCTGAAGCGTTTTTTCAACGATCATTTTGACATCCGAAACCTGGACTTTGTTATAGAGAATATCGTCGGGCGCGATCGTGACCAAAGGCCCCATCTGACAAAATCCCTGACAACCGCTTTTCGACAGATACACGGTCTTGGGCGCATCTGTCACCTTTAAAAGCTCATCATATGTTTCAACGATCTCAAGCCCGGCCGCGCGTATTTCCTGAAGAAAAGCATCGTATACCTGGGCCGCACCGTTCGCCACACAGCCTGTTCCGGTACAGATCACAATACGCCGCAGGCCGGCGCGCCCTGTAAATGTAATTATCGCGGCATTACTTTCCTGACACATCGGTTCCATCCTCCTTCATTTGCATCTCATCCACCAGTTTCAGCGCCTTTTCGGGCGTCATTTGCCCGTATACAGCTTCATTCACGACCACAACCGGCGCCAGGCCACAGGCGCCGAGGCAGGAAACAGTCTCTACGGTAAAAAGCATGTCCTGCGTCGTCGGATTTTTAGCATCCACCTTAAGTTTCTTATACAGCGCCTCCAATATCCCGTTCGACCCTTTGACATGGCAAGCCGTCCCGTCGCACAGGCGGATCACATATTTGCCTTTGGGCAAAAGCGCGAAATGCGCGTAAAACGAAGCCACTGCAAAAACCTTGGCGGGCGAAAGCCCGAGGGACGTTGCCACAAAAGCCATAACCTCTTCTGGAAGATAACGGTACTCTTCCTGAACTTCCTGCAGGATCGGAATAAGCCGGGCCGGATCTGCATGATGTTTTTCAATGATCGCGCAAACTTTTTCAAATTTCCGAAGCATGATCGTTGGCATAGAACTACTCCTTATCTTCCTCTTTTAGAACGCGGGTCAAATTATTGGTTAAAACCGCCAGGCTTTGTGTCAGGCGGGCATTTTCGAGGATAACACCTTCGGGAATATGCAACGGTGCCGGCGCAAAATTCCATATCGCCTTGATGCCGGCAGCCACCATCACATCGACGACCGACTGCGCATGTTCGGCCGGAACGGTGACGATCCCGATATTGACGTGCATGCGCTTGACCAGATTGGCAAACTTTGTAAGCGGCAGGACT
>JADFWS010000139.1 GCA_015234065.1 Candidatus Omnitrophota bacterium | reverse complement strand
CTGTGCCTGCGATCGTCCTTCACGAATGCGCGCATGGGTGGGTAGCGGCAAAGCTCGGGGACCCGACAGCTACGCGCCTGGGGCGCTTGACGCTCAATCCGATCAAGCATGTGGACCCTGTTGGGACTATTATTGTTCCGGCGGTGTTGTATTTGATCCATGCGCTGGGCATGACGAAGGGGCTCTTTCTTTTCGGATGGGCTAAGCCTGTTCCGGTGAATTTCAGCCGGTTGAATAACTCCAAGCGTGATATGATCTTTGTGGCATTGGCAGGGCCGGTGACAAATATTCTGATCGCTGTCCTGCTATCGCAGGTGATCCGGTCCGGTTTTTTGCCGCAGATATCATCCGCCCTGTTCTGGGGTGTTCTTTTGAATTTGACGCTGGCGGTTTTTAATATGATCCCGATCCCGCCACTCGACGGGGGCAAGGTCCTCATGGGGCTGTTGCCGACATCTTTGGGCCGGCATTTGTTAGCGCTCGATGGGCCTGTCGGGCTTGTGATCGTGATGATCGCGCTTAATGTGGGCGGGCTGGATTTTATTGATCCCGTTATTTACGGGTTTATGCATCTGATCGGACTTCAATGATGAAAATGATCCAGGTTTCTTTAAAACAGAACAGTTATCCGATCTGCGTCGGGTGCGGGATATTGTCCCGCCTGCCGGGTGAGATGATGCGCCTGAAGTTGCCGACAGATGTGATCATGATCACGAATGCGTGCGTGCGCCGGCTCCATGGGAATACGCTTGCGAAGGCTTTTGCGAAGAGCGGGTTTACGATAAAGATCGTCGAGGTTGAGGATTCCGAGCGTGCGAAGTCTGCGGAGGTGGCGTTTGACCTGGTGGGAAAGATCGCATCGTATGCGGCGGATAAAAAACCGGTGATCGTAGCTTTGGGTGGTGGTGTGGTGGGCGATCTGGCGGGATTTGTGGCGGCAGTGTATAAGCGCGGGATCCCGTTCGTTCAGGTTCCGACCACGTTTCTGGCGCAGATCGATTCATCCATCGGCGGCAAGGTGGCGGTCGACCTGCCGCAGGGCAAGAATTTGATGGGTGCGTTCTATCAGCCTAAATTGGTGTTCGCGGATGTCGCCCTTTTGGCAACGCTGTCGGACCGGCAGATCAAGAATGGTTTGGCTGAAGCGGTTAAGTATGGCGTGATCAAGGATGCCAAATTATTCGCGTTTATTGAGGATCATATTGAAAAGCTATTGGCGAAAGATCTTCAGGCGTTAGCGCTGATCGTGGAGCGTTCGGTGGCGATCAAGGCGCGGGTCGTCACACTCGATGAAAAAGAGGCTAAAGGCCTGCGCACGATCCTGAATTTCGGGCATACCGTGGGCCATGCGATCGAAGCGGCCGGCGGGTATGATCGGTATCAGCACGGAGAAGCGGTCGCGCTCGGCATGCGTGCGGCCACGGATATTTCTGTTCAGCTTAAGCTGTTAAAGCCGGTCGATGCGGCAAGGATCCATGCGCTTTTAACGGTGATCGGTTTGCCGAAGAACGTTGAGGGAATTTCAGCGAGGAAGATCATGGCTGCGATGAAGTTTGATAAGAAATTCGAAGGTAAGCAAGCCCGCTTTGTGTTAGCCCAAGCCATCGGCCGCGTTGTTGTGCGGGCGGTCCCTGCCCAGGCTATCGTTTTATCGGTATAGTGCGGATAGTGCCGTTGTCCTTGATCGTGACACTGTCAAAACCAATATTTGTGATCATCTTCCCGTCGAAGATCTGCCCGATCTCGTAAATATTCCCGTTAATGAGTGCGACCATTTTCCCACCCATGTCCATGACGCCTTCGATCTTGATGGTGTTCGGCTCCGGCGGTTTGGTGATGGCTGGCAGTGGCGGAAAGTTCAAAGGTAACGGCAGCACCTTGGCTGGTGGCGGCGGTTGCGACGAGGTTTGTGCGGTGGCCGCGGCAGGCAGGGCAACATTCCGGGCTGTTATTTTCGTCCGTTCTGTTGAATCCATGACCAGTTTAAAAAGGATCCCGAAGATCACAATGACCGCGACCGTAATAACGCAGGCCATGAGGATCGTGAGAGAGCGGTTTGTGTCCCGGCCTTTGTCCGGCGCAGGCGGAGCGAACGGGTCATTGGTTTGCGGGATTTCTCCGGTTGATACCGGAGCGGGTTTGGATTGGACTTTTTTTAACGCGTCGTGAATAATGCTCATAAGGCTAAAGCTTCCCTGGCCGCACTTTTAATGATCTCTTCATCGATCGTAAATGTTTCGTTCACAAAACCGGCTAATAACGCATGTTCACACAGGATGTTCACGATCCTGGGCGTTCCTTTGGAGAAGTGATAGATGCGTTCGATAGCGCCATCTGTAAAAAGAAGTTTCTTGGGCGCGCCTGCGATGGCGAGGCGGTGCTCGATGTATTCGTGCAATTCATTTTTGTCGAGAGGCTGCATATGATAACGCACGCCGATACGCGAGTTCAGTTGGCGTAACGACGGCTTTTGAAGTTTTTCCAGAAGCTCGGGCTGTCCGACGAGAATGATCTGTAAAAGTTTTTCTTTTTCAGTTTCCAGATTCGAGAGCAGGCGGATCTGTTCGAGCTGATGCGTATTTAAATTCTGGGCCTCATCAATAATAACTGCCACATTATGCCCCTGGCCGTTCTGGTCGATCAGAAAGTCATTGAGGGAGGTGATGAGGTCGAGCTTGTTGTTCTTTTTCGCCGGGATGCCGAGGTCTTTGGTAATGAGCTGCAAGAGCTGGATCTGCGAGAAACTCGGGTTCAGGATAAACGCGGTTTTGACGGCCTGGTCCATTTTATTGAGGAGCATGCGGCAAAGAATGGTCTTCCCTGTGCCGACTTCGCCGGTGAGGCAAATAATGCCTTTGCGGCCTTTAATACCGTACAGCAGATGAGAATAGGCTTCTTTGTGCCGGGAGCTTTCAAAATAGAACGCAGGGTCAGATGTGATATTGAACGCGTTTTCCGTGAGGCCGTAAAATGCTTTGTACATGATTAAGGATTATAGCATAAAGAAACGTTTTTTCTAAATGCCTGCCCATCACGTTAAAAATCATCCAAATTGATGTGTCCCCGCCTTAAGTTGTGATATAGTATTTTTATCACAAACAGGAGATTTATGGACCAGGCTCCCTTCGGGGTGAATCATCGTAAGTTTTCCCGCGTACCTTTTAAGCGCGCAGTACGCTATGCCGCGCTCAGTGCGCCGGTATTCGGCGCGCAGATGGCCCATGACTTAAGCCAGGGCGGCATTCGCATTAATTCCGAAACCTTTTTTCCCGTCGGGTCGCGGGTCATGGTGGCGATCCAGCTGGAGAACGAGGGCCGGATCATTGAGGTGGAAGGCCGTGTCGTGTGGGTGCGGAGCCTTCCGTATAGCGAGGCGTA
>JADFWS010000138.1 GCA_015234065.1 Candidatus Omnitrophota bacterium | reverse complement strand
AGCTGATGATCTTTAAAGAGGGGCTGCTTAAACATTTTGCATGCGTGCCTTTTGGGGCAGAATCGCTCACGATCCGCATTGCCCGGGAATTGGGCGTTTCCAGAGACCTGGCTGAGGACGTGAAGCGTTCGTACGCACGTGTCGGGGAGGCGGCCATGGCGGGCCCAGCTGATGAATTTCTGATTAAGAAAGAGGATGCGTTCGTTCCGGTGAATCGGGCGCTTTTGGTGCGGGCCGTTGAGGCGAATGTGCTTGAGTTGTCCGGGCATTTGCGCACGGCGATCGAGGCTTCCGGGCTCGAGGGGCAGATGAAGGCCGGAGTGGTCGTGGCCGGCGGTGGGGCATTGTTGTCAGGGCTCATTGAGCGGATAGAAACCTCGTTGCAAATGCCGGTTTCCCTTGGGCGTAGTGTTGCTGGCCTTAATAATGCGGCGGTGTATTGCACGGCGACCGCATTGGCTGAAATGGCATATAAAGGTTCTGCCCGGTATGTTTTTGATACACGCGCACCGAAGGACTGGGTTGATGCCTTGAGGCTTAAAGCGGAAGAGATCTCGAACGAGTATTTTTGATCATTCGTCGTCTGAACGACGGTCAGACTTGCGGCGGCCAAGATTAAAGTCCATGTTTTTGAGGACCGAGCGTATCCTGAGCATATTGTTAAAGAGATAGAGCATCAGGAATGAATTGAACAGAAGTAAAAGGACGATGAGCAGCATCAGCCCCGACTGAGAAAACATCAGGCGCTCAATGATATTTGCATGGTTAATGCTGTCTGAAATGTTGATGAGGTTGACGAGGTTGTCGATAAAGAAAATAAAGATAACGACAAGCACAAGCTCAAAAATAAGGATCGAGAAGTTTTTTGAGAACCATTGGTTGGAGCGGATATCCCACTGACGGATCTTGTTACCGATGTCTTGAAGTTTCATATAATCCTCCGAAAAACCATTGTACGCATTTGAAACATGGACGCAAGATTAATTAAGGAAGTTATGCCTAAAAAAATACTTTTGGTGGATGACGACCGGTTGAACATCACGCTTATCCAGTTCGGCCTTAAAGAGAAGCGGTATGATGTGGTCACGGCGGCAGATGGGGCGGAAGGGCTGGAATGTGTCCGTCAGGAGCGTCCGGACCTGATCGTCCTGGATGTTCAAATGCCCCGGATGGGCGGCTTTGAGTTCATGAACGAGCTTAAAAGTGTTTCCGGCGGGGCAGATATCCCGGTACTGATGCTGACCGCGAATGAAAATATGCAGGAATTATTTCTGTCAGAAGGCGTGAAAGGGTATTTTGTTAAACCTGTTGATCCTGTTAAACTTGAAGCAAAGATCCGGCAGGTCCTTGGTATAACGACGTTGGCGCCCTAAAGGGTTCTTTTGCGCGGTACGGTTCAAGCAAAGAACTCCGGCGTTAAAAGATAAAGAATATGACAAAGAAATCTGATTATATCTTAGTGACGGGAGGGGCTGGGTATATCGGCGGGCATATGGCCGGGATGCTGGTTGAGGCTGGGTATAAGGTTGTCGTTTTTGACAATCTTTCGACGGGTGTTAAGCCCTGGATCGCAAAGGGGGCTCGCTTTGTGAAGGGTGATCTTGGCCGGTTGACAGATGTTCAGAAACTCTTTAAAAGATATCGGATTGCAGCGGTCATGCATTTTGCGGCAAAGATCGTGGTGCCTGAATCTGTAAGCCAGCCGATTATGTATTATCGCAATAATGTTGGCGGAACACTTAACTTGCTGCAGGGGATGTCGGAATTCAAGGTGAAGAAGATTGTATTCTCTTCGACGGCAGCGGTATACGGGTCTGCGAAAAAGATGCCGATCACCGAGGCAACGCCGGTAGCGCCGCTCAGCCCGTATGGGGCGTCCAAATTCATGGTTGAGAGCGTGCTTGAGGATGCCGCCAAGGCAGGGTTGATCGAATATATTGCCCTGAGGTATTTTAATGTGGCTGGGTGGGATACGCATCGCGCGTGGCCAGTGAAGGGGCGGCCGGTCCCGACGCATTTGATCTCGAACGCCATGAAGGCGCTGCATGGCGCAGGAGAGCTTGGCGTATGCGGGAATGATTACAACACACCCGATGGTACAGGGGTGCGCGATTTTATCCATGTGGTTGACCTTTGTTGGGCGCATTTGCGGGCACTGAAAGCGCTGAGCAGGGGGGTCAAGAACGAAGTGTTCAATCTTGGGGCTGACCGCGGATTTTCTGTTCTCGAGGTGATTAAGGCGGCTGAAAAGGTGACGGGGAAACCCGTGCCTCATCATATATCCCCGCGCCGGCCTGGTGACGTCGAGATAGTTGTTGCATCATCAGACAAGGCCAGAAAGATCCTCGGCTGGGTGCCAAAGCACACTCTTTGCGATATTCTGCGCGATGAGTGGGAACGCAAATGGGCCGTTTAAGATAAAAGTTTTATTGTTGATGTCCAATATATGGATGGTATCGAGTTAAATGACCAGTTCAAGGCGGCGCTGGCGTTGATGGAAGAGCCGGGCAAGCATGTTTTTATTACCGGCAAAGCAGGTACCGGTAAATCGACGTTGCTGCAGTATTACCGCGAGCATACCCAAAAGAATATTGTAGTCCTGGCGCCGACGGGGGTGGCCGCGGTCAATATCTCGGGGCAGACCATCCATTCTTTTTTCCGCTTCAAGCCGGACATTACGCCGGAAAAGGTTAAAAAACTTCCGAAAGAAAATCAGGAGATCGTGCGGCGGCTTCACGCGATCGTGATCGACGAAGTATCCATGGTCCGGGCGGATCTGATGGACTGTATCGACAAAGTCTTGCGCCTGAACAGCAAAAAAAAGAAGTTGCCATTCGGCGGGGTCAAAATGATCCTGATCGGCGACCTGTATCAGTTGCCGCCGGTGGTGCCATCCCAGGGGCGAGAAATGTTTTCGGAGCGCTATAAAAGCCCGTATTTTTTCAGCGCGGATTGCATGGCGGGCGGGCTCGAGTCGTCGGGAGTGCGCCTTGAGATGGTCGAGCTTGAAAAGATTTATCGTCAAAAAGACAATGCTTTTATCCAGATCCTGAACGCTATTCGCACGAACACCGCGGAAGGGAGTATGCTCGATCTTTTAAATAAACGGGTGGGCGCTACGTTACCGCCTCTGCCCAAAGGGCAGCAGGGCTTTACGGTCACGCTTGTGCCCACGAATGCGCAGGCGCTCGAGATCAATCATGCCCGGCTGGCGGGCTTGCGTGGGAAGGCGGTACAATTGTGTGCGTCGGTCGACGGGGATCTTGAGCGCGGGGCGTATCCGGCGGATGAAGAAGTGCATATTAAAAAAAGCGCGCAGGTCATGCTGCTCAATAACGATTCCTTGGGGCGCTGGGTGAATGGAAGCATGGGCGAAGTGGCCTCGATCGAGCCGGGGGAGT
>JADFWS010000137.1 GCA_015234065.1 Candidatus Omnitrophota bacterium | reverse complement strand
GGCGGGGCAGGATCGCATGGAAGGTTATTTGGAGGCCATGGATGCCGCCGGGCTCGGCCGGGATAAAAAGTGGGTGAAAAAAGGCGGGTTCCTTCGCACACCGGCCCGTACCGCGGCGCAGGCGTTGTTTAAGGCGGAAGATAAGCCGACGGCTATTTTTGCGGCGAGCGACCTCATGGCGCTCGAAGTCCTTGCGGTCGCGCAGGCCATGGATATTAAAGTCCCGGAAGATTGTTCGGTGATCGGGTTTGATCACAATCTGGCCTTGGCCGGAGTGGCGGGCAAACTGGCGACATTCGAACAGCCTATTGCGGATATGGCGCGCGTCGGGATCGAAAGTTTGTATCAGATGACGCTGGGCCTGGCACAATTGCCGGTAAAAATATTAATGGAAGCAAAGTTTGTTAAAGGGAAAACAGCCGGGGCATTAAAATAAACGGAGGTTTTTATGGCGCTTGACCTGAAAAAATCCATTCGCGATATCCCGGATTTCCCGAAGAAGGGCATCCTTTTTAAGGATATTACAACGCTTCTCAAAGATAAAAAAGCGCTCAAGGCGTCGATCGACGTTTTGGCCAAAGCGGTTTCCAAAAGCAAGCCGAAATATATTGTGGGTGTCGAGTCGCGCGGATTTATTTTTGGGACAGCGCTGGCGTATAAAATGGGCATCGGCTTTATCCCTGTCCGTAAAAAGGGTAAATTGCCGGCAAAGACGCGCGCTGTTTCGTATGACCTGGAATATGGCCAGGATACGCTCGAGATCCATGAAGATGCTCTGAAAAAGGGCGACCGTGTTGTTATTGTGGATGATCTTTTGGCAACAGGCGGGACCGTTGAGGCCGTGGCCAAGCTGGTCAGTGCTTCGGGTGCAAAGATCGTGAATATCGCGTTTATTATTGAGCTTTCCTTTTTGAACGGGCGTAAAAAACTGGGTACGTATCCTGTTTTTTCAGCTGTTCAGTATTAATATTATTCATCACGGACAGGAAGTATGGTCCAGATCATGTCGCGGTTAAATCATTCCAAAAGAGCGTGGATCATGTTGGCGGGGCTGGTCGTGGCCTTGCTTTTGATCGTGGGGCACGAGGCGTCGCAAAGCGCCGGAGTCATCCTGAAAGACCGGGCAGTGCCTCAGAAGGCGCTAGCTGCTTCGGCCGCGCCCGTGTATCAGCAGGCGCTCGAGGCAGAGGCTAAAGGTGATCTTAAAAATGCGAATGCGCTTTTGGAGCAAGTTATTTCAAATGATCCCGCCAATGCGGATGCGTATTTTCATTTGGGCGTGGTTAATTTCAAGCTTGGCCTTAAGGCTAGATCAGAAGAGTATTACCTGAAGGCGATCGCAGGGGGCCTTAAGAACCCGGAAAGTTATTTTCATCTGGGCTATATTAAGGAAACAGAGGGCTCGCTTCAGGAAGCGCTGGAGTATTATCTTAAGGCTGAAGAGGGGGGTGTCGGGAGCGCGGAGCTGTACTTTAATATAGGGAATGTCTTTGCCCGGCTTGGGAATAATACGCGGGCTATTCAGTATTATACGCGTGCGGTCAGCGTTAATCCGGAGCATTTGGACGCGTTTGTGAACCTTTCGACCGTTTCGTTCCAGGCCGGGGCGTATGCGGATGCGCAATTTTACCTTGATAAGGCCCAGAAATTAGGGTATAAAGCGCCGGATGAGTATGTAAAGGTTTTGAAGGAAAAGCAATAATTTGCCCCCGTAGCTCAGCTGGATAGAGCGCAGGTTTCCTAAACCTGATGTGGCCGTTCGAGTCGGCCCGGGGGCGTTTTTTAAAAAAATATTAGAAATTATTTGACTCTGCATGGCAGCTGTGGCAAAATAACCGCGTCCTTAAACCCTAAGATATTCTCAACCAGATCAGGAAGGGGGGTGTGAAAATTACCGTTTTTTGGATATCGATCCGGGAATATCGCTTATAGGGATAATCTGTACATAATCTAGGCTATATAAAACTAGTTTTTCTATATTAATTAATGGAGGAAACATGGGTAAGAAATTAATGCTCGCGGTCGCGATGGTTGCCTTGATGGCAGTCCCGTCGTTCGCCGCTGTTCAGAACGTCAAGGTTAGCGGCGATATCACGGAGACTTCGGTTATCCGTAATTTCGGCCTTACGTACCAGGGTGCTGGTATGCAGAATGAAGTTTTAAGTCAGGTGAACCTCAAGGTTGCGGCAGACCTCACGGACAATGTGTCCACGGTCATCAAGCTGCAAAACGAGAGGCTTTGGGGTACAGGGAATCAGACCTCAGCGACAGATGCTGGTACAGGCATCGTTCTTGACACAGCGTATGTGTCCATGAAAGAGCTCCTGTATTCGCCGCTTACGTTGACTGTTGGTCGTCAGCCGTTAGCGTATGGTAATCAGCTCATCATTGGCGATGGCGATAACCTCACAAAGGTTGGCGCTATTTCTGATCTGACCGGTGGTGTTAATTTTGATGCGATCAAGGCTGTGTTGGCCTATGAGCCGCTCACGATTGACCTTTTTGCCGCGCGTACCAACAATGGTCCGACGGATACTGTTGCTCTCGGGACTGTCAATGCGACGAATGATAACCAGAACCTGTATGGCATCAACGCCAATTACAAGATGGGCGACAAGATGAGTACAGTTGTCGAAGGTTATATGTTCGCAAAGATCGATAACAATGCTAGAACGTATAATGCTACTCCCAATGTTAAACAGGGAACGACATATACTCCTGGTTTGCGCGTGAGCACAAATCCGATCGAGGGTTTGAATGTTCAGTTGGAAGGTGCCTATCAGTTTGGTCAGGTTCGGAACACGGGCGATAATTCCATGTGGAATCGTGATGCGTTCGCGGTTCAGAGCAAGGTCAATTATGCTCTTCCGGTCATGAAGAACCTGAAGCCGGTTTTGGGTGCGGCGTATACATACCTCTCGGGTAATAAGACCTATGAGGGTTCCACAAAGACAACGGCATGGGATTCCATGTTCCAGAACCAGAATGTGGGCAGGATCTATCATGCTCTTTCTCTGGATCTCTCGAATGCGCAGCTGGCAACAGCTAGCATCGAGGTTACTCCGTTGAAGGATCTTACGGCAGCGCTTTCTGCTACGGGTGTTTGGAATGCGCAGAAGGCTGCCTATAGCGGGGCTGTTGATGCGGCTGTTAATTCCAGCAAGTATCAGGGCGTTGAAGGGGATCTTGATCTCACCTATGCTTACACAGAAGATGTGAAGTTCGGGGTGAGCGCGGGTTATTTCATCACGGGAAAGACATATGTCCCGTCTGACGTGGATGGCGATCAGCCTACAAGCGGTAACAAGAATGCAAGTCAGGTTCTCACCAGCGCTTCGGCTTTCATGGCACGCTCGAGATTCACTTTTTTACCCGGCGTCAGATGTTTTAACGTCGTCGCATCC
>JADFWS010000136.1 GCA_015234065.1 Candidatus Omnitrophota bacterium | reverse complement strand
AAACGGCCTTCGACTTTTCCGTTGAGCATCACCCGGACGTAAAAACTGTTCCCCTCTTTCTCAAGCGGAATGACCACGCTGTCCCCGGCCATTTTGGCATGCGCCCGGGCCACAGACGGCCTGGAGAGCGTCTTATGCGTCTGATTGGCGGTCTGGCCTGCCATGGACGTTCCCGTATAAACAACCCCGCCGACGGTCTTGGCCGCGGTCCAACCCGCCTTGCCAACAACGCCGACCGCCTCGCCCGTGGCTTCAAGGATCGTACAGCCGGACATCAGAAAACAAGAAACCAGCAACAAAAAACGTTTCACGAAGGCTCCGATAACTTTTTTAATTCCACCAGGCGGTCCCGAATACGCGCCGCTTTTTCAAATTCAAGGTTGCGCGCCGCCATTTCCATCTGACGCTCCAGCTCTGCCACCTTTTGGCCAAGGTCATACGCTTCCCGGTCCTGGCCTGCCACTGCGCGGACAAATTCATCCGCGTAGGCCAACGCCTCGATCCCCACCTGGATCGCCTTATCGATCGTCCTCGGGGTTATACCATTAGCCGCGTTATATTTCAACTGGATACGCCGCCTTCTGTCACACTCCGACATGGTGGCTTTCATGGCCGGACTGACAGTATCCGCATACATAATGACGACACCCGCGACATTACGCGCCGCACGGCCCGCGGTCTGGATCAACGCTGTCTGCGAACGCAGAAAACCCTGCTTGTCCGCGTCAAAAATAGCGACGAGAGATACCTCCGGAAGATCCAGGCCTTCGCGCAAAAGATTGACACCGACCACGCAATCATATTTCTTGGTACGCAGATCATGCAGAATTTGCGTACGCTCGATCGTTTCAATATCTGAATGTAAATATTTAACACGGACGCCGTGTTCTGTTAAATACTCGGACAGGTCTTCGGACATGCGCTTGGTGAGCGTTGTCACAAGGACGCGCTCTTTCTTTTTGGCGCGCACATTGATCTCATTGAGCAGGTCATCCACCTGGCCCTCGGTCGGCCGCACCATGATCTCAGGATCCGGGATCCCGGTCGGACGAATGACTTGCTCAACAACAACACCGCCAGCAGCCTTCACTTCAACATCCGTGGGTGTCGCCGAAACATAAATAACATCTTTGACCAACGCATTAAATTCAGCGCTTTGCAACGGGCGATTATCCAGGCACGACGGCAGCCGGAACCCGTGGCTGACCAGCATTTCCTTGCGCGCCCGGTCGCCTTCATACATGCCGCGGATCTGCGGGATCGTCACATGCGATTCGTCGATCACGACGAGCATATCCTCCGGAAAATAATCCATGAGGCAAAACGGCCTGGCCCCCAGCGGACGCCCGGCCAGGACACGCGAATAATTCTCAATACCGTTGCAATAACCCATTTCCTTAAGCATGTCCATGTCAAACCTGGTGCGCATCTGCAGGCGCTGAGCTTCCAGAAGCTTGCCCTGTGCGGTCAACTCTGCCAGCCGCGCGTCCAATTCACGCGTAATATCCAACAACGCTTCTTCGATCTTCGGCGGAGACACAATGAAATGCTTGGCCGGATACACCCCGACCTGCTCCAGCTCCTGCAAAACATTCCCGGTCAACGGGTCGATCTGACGAATACGTTCGATCGTGTCATCGAAGAACTCCACGCGCAAGGCATCCTGGCGATAGGCTGGGAATATTTCCACAATATCGCCGCGCACACGGATCTTGCCGCGGGAAAAATCATGATCGTTACGCTCGTACTGAATGTCCAGGAGCCGGCGCAACACCTCATCGCGGTCCGCTTTCTCGCCGCGCCTGAAAAACACCAGATAATTATTATATTCTTCAGGTGAACCCAGGTTGTAAATGCACGACACGCTCGCCACGATCAGTGTATCCCGGCGCGACATAAGTGACGTGGTCGCGGCCAAGCGCAGCCGGTCGAGCCGATCATTGATCGACGCGTCTTTTTCAATGTAAACATCTGTCTGCGGAATATACGCTTCGGGCTGGTAATAATCGTAATAGCTGACAAAATATTCGACCGCATTCGCCGGGAAAAATTCCTTGAACTCGCCATATAGCTGGGCTGCCAGCGTTTTATTATGGGAAATAACAAGCGTCGGGCGATTTAATCTGGCGATCACATTGGCGAGCGTAAATGTCTTGCCGCTTCCGGTCACGCCGAGCAAGACCTGCGCATGCTTGCCGCCCGTAATACCGGCCACGAGCGCATCCGCCGCCCGCGCCTGGTCGGGAATAAGTTTGAATTTGGAATGAAGCGTAAATTGATCCATGGGAGGAAACCTTGGCGATCCTTCGCTTCGCTCGGGATGACTCAGCAGATCTTGCCGTGCTTATACGGCCGATTCTTGTTCTTTTCGCACTTTTTCATGATCTCGGCCTCAATATCAATACCCATCCCGCCGCAAAGGTCGAACAGGCGAATGAATGTATCAGCCAGCTCTTCATTGAAATTGGCAGCATCCTGTTTGCGATGCGCTTCCATGGCTTCGGCAAGCTCGGTCACAACAAGCATGAGCGCTTCCCCGGTATTGCGCTTCTCGTCCCAGAACCCCTTGGACTTGGCAATGGAATGGCACAGGTCACACATCTCTTTGATCGACAACGCGCTCATACAGGGTTCCTTTCCAGAAAGTTTTTCATATCAACGGACAAGTTGGCTTCGATACGGACAGCCTCATGCGTGACCGGATGTTCAAAGGCCAGCTCCGCCGCGTGCAGGGCCGTACGCTTGAACTTAAGCGCAAAATCCTTGCGGAAAATATATTTATTCTCTCCGACGATCGGATGATGGATCATCTTAAAATGAATACGGATCTGATTCGTTCGCCCTGTCACGGGCATCGCTTCAACGATCGAGAATTGTTTGCGGACTTCAAGGACACGATAATGCGTGAGCGCGTCTTTCCCGTCGCCCCCCGGTGAGAACTTGGCCTCGTACGCATCCTTCACCGGGAAATTGATCGTTCCCGTCGGCCGCGTCACCCGCCCGTGAACAAAAGCCGTATACTTCTTTTCTATCTTCTTCTGATGAAATAACTCCATCATAAGCTGCTGGTTCTTTTTCCCCTTGGCAAAGAGCATGATGCCCGACGTCTCCCGGTCAATGCGGTGGCACGGATGCAGTGTCGGCACGTCCTGGCTTTGCATTTCCGGCCGACGGCGAAAACGATCGTTCACAAGCTCTTCGAGCGAACGCTCCTTGCCATCGCGCGCAGACGCCGGAACCGCTAAAAGCCCGGCCGGCTTGTAGAACGCGATAAAATGCTCGTCTTCAAAAAGGGTGATGATCGGCTTGTCCGACGTAAAGCGCTTGGACATTACGCGCCCTCGTTACCATCTTCCGAAGAGCCGAAACGCTCTTCCATGATATCCGTCAAACGATTGATCTTGCGGATCAAAATGACCGGGAACACAATGATCCAGACCTGGAAAG
>JADFWS010000135.1 GCA_015234065.1 Candidatus Omnitrophota bacterium | reverse complement strand
GCCCAGGGGGATCCCTGGGCTTTTGAAAAGATCCCGAGGGTTGCCCCGTCACTGCTGGCACTCAAAAGGTTTATCCTGGAAGACCCTGTTATCCGGCCGCTGCTGCAGGTATTGCTTTCCCAGGATCGGCCTTTGAAGAATCCCGACGAGGATCGGATATGGTTTGAAGCGCTGGCCAAAGTCGGGTCAGAGCTTATGGTCAGCATGGCGCGAGAGGATTTTGCGCGTGATGAAAAAGGCACGGTGCGCGATGTGCTCGAAGCCGGGCGCGACGACCGCACGCAATTCTTCGAGAGGTTAAAAGATATTGAAGGCCAGGGTGACCGTCGCGTGGCGGTATTCATGAACAATGCCGGTTCTGAAACAGCGCTTGCGTTGTTCTTCAGTTATCTGCTGCTGCGTGCCGGGTTCTCGGTCACGTTGTACCCCGCGGTGTTTCCGTCAATTAATAGCGACGTGACCACGGATGAAATGTATTTTCTGATCCCGTATGTGGACGGGATCTTGAGCGAAGTCGAGCAGGAATTCAAGGCGCAGCGCCAGAAAAAAATGGGGGATTACCATCAGGCAGGTGTCGAAGGCAGTAAGCGCCTGGCCCACCTGTACATTCGGCCTTTTGAGTCCGACTATGTGGATTCGGCGCGCATGCGCGACAGTATGGTCGAGGCCATGAATCAGCACGCCGTGTCTCTGGCGCTCGGTGAATTGTGGTATGGCTATCTGGTCGGGATGGTCAAGCCGTCGCTGGATCCGTTTAATACGGAATTTGATTTTGGCTGGTCGCATGATATGGATGGCCGTCCGCTGGCCATCACCAGGCCGGTGCTTCGTCAGACGTCGTCGGTCTTATGCTGCTTTGTGCACAAGAATGCACGCCAGTATCTGGAAGACCGCAATGAGCGCGCCCAGGTCCGTGATAATGAGCGCGGCGATTTCCGCCCCTGGGACCGCCTGGCGTACCGTGAGATGTTCTTTCAGCAGTTTTCAGGTAATGGCTGGTATCAGGTCCGCAGGCAGTTCCGGGTCAACATCACAGGCGTTTCTTCGTTGAAAGAGCTTTTTGCGGATGACGCGCGATTGAAAGACCTGCAAAAAAAGTTCAAGGATTCATATTCGTTCTATTTGAGCATTATTGAAGACCGTTCGCGTTTCGAGGTGGAACAGGTTGATCCGGAGCGTTTGATCAAACAGGGGATCATCCAGTGGGAATTCCGCACACCGCTGCGCCGGGGGCGCATTATCCTGACTGAAAACCCCGACGGGTTTGTCATGGAGATCGCCCTGGCTGTAAATTTTGAATTGCTGGCCCGCCATGTCGCGCCGGATGTTATTTCCGTGCGCCGCAGCGAAGTGCCGGATACCCGTGAAAAGATAGCCGCGCTGATCCTGGAACAGATGCGCAGCTTTTTGACAACGTCGCCCTTGGCCCAAACAGTGACACTCGTTAATCCGCTGCGCGAGTACCGCAGTGAACGCCTTGTTTTCAACGATGGCGTGCTTGAGCCCCAAAGGAATATCAAGGGAGAAGAAGCTCCGGATTATTATGTGGTGGATTTTTCAGTGATGACGCCCATGGGTATGCAGATGTTTGATTTCCTGCGTGAAGATGAGGAGACGAATCGGATCTTTGCTCAGACCACGAAACCTTTTGCGGTCCTGGATACAGCGCATGGGTCCAAACAGGAAATGCTGGTTTGGCTGAGCCCGTGTTTTGTTACCAGAGACGCGAAGTATGTCCGGGTGATCGTTAAGAATCCGGGTACAGAAGTCCGGCTGAATCAGTTTTTTGGCGTGAGCCAGGCTTCGGAGAACGGTCAGATTGAACGTTTTATCCAAGAAGGCGGGAATGCTTTTGTGATCCGCTGGCAGAATGGCCAGGCCGTCGCCGATGCCAAGCCGGTTGAAGCGATCAAGGCTGATCCGCTGCCGCTTGATCCTGCCCAACGGCCGGTTGTTTTATCGGCGCCGATCGATCCGCATACGCAGGCGCCCCTGCGCACGATGTTCCGAAAATATGGTGAGTGTGCCGTGGTGTATACAGATCTGGTCGCGATCGGCAATCTTCTGGATATGAATTATCAGGAAACCTACTGGGAAAACATTGAGTTCAGGCGCGGCCTGCCCAGGTTTGATTATGTGACCGGTATGGCCACGGTTGTGCAGCTCGCGTTCCCGCATAATACGGTGGGAGATTATCTGCCGTTTGCCCGAAGGGCCCCGGATGGGAATGTCATGTATGATCCCATGGCGGCTGATCCGAAAAGCAAGGCCGTGCATGTTGATTGGGATAAGACGATCCGCATGGCCAGGCGCGTTGCGGCCCTGGCGCGCGCGTTCGGCATGAGCGCGGTAGACATCAACACCGGCTCTCCGGCGCTGATCGCCCAAAAAGGGGGCGCCTATTTGAATGACAGGGCCCAGGTAAAAGGCACGTTAACCCTGAAGCCTTTTTCCAGGCTGACAGGCAGAGAGAGCGCGGTTTTGGCATATGCATTCACTATTGAGGATCCGGATTTCCTGATGGGTGGCGTGGATGCTGCCATGAAGGCTTTAGCGGCACGCTTTAATCTGGTGGCCGAGAGCCGTTTCAATATCAGCCTGGAGCCGAGTGAGAAGCAGGAGGTGTTTGCCCATGTTCAGGCGGCGATCCGTGATTTTATCAGTACACACGAGAAAGAATATGTGGTGGCGCGAATTGTGCGGGAATTAAAAGCCGCGACAATGTTGGATGTGCCGATCTGTGTTAAAACACGTTTTGTGCATGTTCCAGAACAAAAAGATAAGGTGCTGGAACGCCGCGCGATGATCAAGGCTACGCAGGATTTCCTGAAGGCTGTTATGGCGGAAAATCCGGCCTGGATCGTGGTCCATACGCGCACGCATGAAGAGCAGTACAGCGCAGGGACGGCGCTCAAAGGGCGTGCAAGCCTTGTTGAGATCAGAAGGGCCCTGCCTGCGCATGTCCCGTTTTATGTGAATGGTGAATTTAAAACAGTGGAAGATGTGCGTCATTTTAAGAACACGCCCGAAGGCGCCAATGTCGCGGGTATTATGGTGGCGATTCCGACGCTGCGTAATCCGTTCATCCTGGCGGATATGAAAATGGCCTGGCTGGATCCTGCGGCCGCCATACCATCGAGGGATATCGAGCTCTTTTTCACGCTGTTGAAAGATTATATAGATCTTTGCCAGAAAGCTTTCGGCGGCAGGCTGAACCCGGAGCGCGTGGCGTTGGGCCTGCAGATCTTTTTAACCGCGTTCAGTGATCCGGGCCTTCTTTCGGAATTTATTTTTGTGGCTGATCAGGCGGGATTCAATGAGGCATTGCGCCGCTGCCAGCCGGTTATTTCTGCGGCGCAGACCGCGCTCAAGTACATGCCGGTCAAGAATGCTGAAGGAATATCTTTTGAACAGAAAATGATCCAGGTCCTTGATGTCCTGAAAAAAGCCGTGGATCATATTTCTGATATGGCCGCCGGGCAGAATACAGGGGCATCGATCAGCGCGGAGAGCCTGGTCTCA
>JADFWS010000134.1 GCA_015234065.1 Candidatus Omnitrophota bacterium | reverse complement strand
CTTGACGCGTCCACCCAGGCCACTGTCATAGCCAGGCGGCCCTTGGAAAACTCCAAAGCTTTCGACTCCTGCATAGACAAAGGCAGGCAATACAAATGCGTCTTGACCGGGCCACGAGGATCGGGCACAGTCTCTTCTCCGCAAAAAACCACACCCTGCCAGAGGCCATGCTCCGGACTGATCCCGAAACGTTCCTGCGCCGCCTGTTTCGCCATGGACAGCCAATCAGCGTCCGTCCATCCGTCGGTGGCGGTGCGGATCAGTTTTCCGGGCAGGCCCCACAACCGCTTTTCATGCATGAACGCCAATACTTCCCACCTGGCGGAAAAATGATTGTACCGGACAAACGCGGTATCGACCGCCGGGCGAACGCCCTCCCATTCCGGATGTGCCGCCTCGATCCGCGGCAGTATGCCGGTATACGACGCTGGCTGATAGATCTCCCGGACAATGTTCCCGACGTCAAAACCCGTCTTCTGTCCCCACGCGTACAACGCGCGGATGAATTTCATGCGAAATTCAGGCATAGCCCGCGGCAGCGCAGCCACGATCTCCAACGCTTGCGCATAGGGAGCCGGCTCCGCCTCCCGGCGAATATACTTTTCATGGAACACATTGAACAGCACCTGAAAGAATCCTTCACGGCGGAACGCGCGATCCAGGATCGGAAACAGCCCGTACCAGAGTTCATCATAGCGCCGCCGATTCTTCATACGGGAGAACTGAGCCAGAAGGTCGATCGAACGGCTGAGGATCAAGGACTGCAATTCCGGCAGGTCTCCTCTGAACACACCCGCGTTCAGGACGCGCACCGCGGTTTCCGCGCGCCACTGGCTGCGCGTCACACCTTCCTCACCCTCTTTACCGGCAAACGGAACAATATTGATCATAAGCGCCTGCGCCAGGATCTGCCAGGCCTCATCGGGCATCACACGCGCCTCGGGGAACGATGCCATGTCCATGGCGCCGTAATACGCGACGAGAAGTTTTTTCTTTTTCTTTTTAGCATCGCTGGGGACTTTTAAAAGGATATATTCCGGATGGGCCGCATATTCCCGCAGCAGGAATTCACGCAATGCTTTGGCCATGGGAAACCCTTCCGCTTTCCCGGTGACAACCAGCAAAGCCCGCTCGCGAAGCGTACGATGTCCCGCCGCCTCATCAGCCGTTGCCGGATCATCGCTTAAAAGGTCTCCATACCGGCGGAGTATGCGCTGCGGGGCATCCAGCCACGCCGCGCGCACACCAGCAATATGTTCCGGGGAAACACCGTCCTTCATGATCTTCCCGGCAACTTTGCTGTCTTCATGCGTCATGCCCGACATCGCGCAGAATTCATGGACAATGGCCTCCTGGCGCGCAGCCGACGACATATCCCAAAGTATGGGCGCCAAATGCGCGTATCCGCTCACGTTGTACGCGTACAGCGCCAGGCCCCGTTCCGCCATTTTCTGAAAGAACTCTTCCGGGCCCCAGACGATACGGCCTGACGTTACGGCCACATGGAACGCATCCGCCATCCCGTCAAGGCCGGCCGCCCTCAAACGCCGGTCGATCGACGCCATATCCTCTGCCAACGTAAACCGCTCCAATTTCCCATCATGCGCCAAATTCAAATAATGAAAATAATGATGGAACGCAACAGCCGCGTCTTCCGGCGACAATTCCAGGCCCGACACCGTGCAGGCCGGGTCCGGGCGCCCCGCCTCCGACGGCAGCGAAAGCCCGCTTAATTGCGCCGTAATATGTGCCGTAATTTCGGTCAACGCCAGGTCCAGGGCTTCATCGAGCGCGTCCTCTGTATCTTTATTGGAACCGACCACGCGATCAAGAAGCGCGACAACCCCTGTCAGCCGGGCCGCCAGGGTCTTGTCTTTGCCGCATGCGATATACCACTGCCAGGCTTGATATTCCCGGATCAATGGCGATGGGATACTCGGGATAATGGCCGCCGCCTCTTTATTCCCGAGTGCCAGGATGACCCAGAACTGGCGCTGCGAGGCCAGGTCGCCGCACATGGACAGGTCGATCCCGTTCTTGCCGGCAAAAACCTGTACCGCAGACACCGCGCGCAACAGCCGGGCTTTCTTTTGCGTAAAATATTTTATGTACTGCTCCGTATTCGAACGGCTGGCGCCTTCGTCCTGGAACAGGAATTTAATGAAGTCATTGGTGCCGAAACTGAAAAATCTGAGCTGCGGCCACGCCTTGTAGATCATGGCGATATTCATGGCGGCCTCCGGCGTTTCCACCATGATCCCGAATGTCACCAGAGGATCGAAATCCAGAATACGTTCCTGCCGCCCCGCCTCCCGAACAATGGCACGTGTCGCCAGCGCGTCATCCGCCGTGCGGAACATGGGGAACATGATGCGTAATTTCCTGGCTTTAGGATTCTTTCTCTGACGTTCACGGGCCAGGCGAAACCACACACGCAGCAGGGTGATCGCAATTTCCCGGACCATAGAATGTTCCAGATAACACAGCGAACCGCCGTATGCCACATGCGCCAGGCTGTCAGGCTGTTTATCTTTCTGAATATCGATCATGCGCACGGTCAAGGCCTTGTCGTCGGCAGCATCCAGGATATTCCCGAAGATCTTCATAAAATCATCGAACGACAGCGTCAAGAGCGTATTGAACAGGTTCTCCACGCGCACCAGCCCGATGCCCTCGGCCCCGTCGGTCAAGGCCTGGCGGATCAACTCCGGCAGATCGGCATTCGCATAGGCCACCGCCTCGCTCTGCCCGGCAAAAACACCCATGCGTGCCCGATGAGCGTTGCGGCGCGCGTCTTCCTCTGCCAGCGCGCCTTTCTTGGCTTCATCCGGTCGGATCACGATCCCGACTCTGTCCGATACAAGGACCTCGGCGCCGCCGCGCAGTAAAAGCACGGCCTCGCGGTCACCCTCATCCATGATAAAGACCGGAATATTATGCGTCTTGGCGGCCAGCGCATAATGCGATGACGGCGATCCCGCCGTGCCGACCACGGCCTTCAAAAATTTTCCAAAGAATTTTCGGTACCCGTCGAATTCAACCGGGGTAGGCAAATGTTCAATAAACAAGACGACCGGCGCCGTAATAGCGCTGTAACGGTCGCCTAAAAGCCGGACATCTGCGCGCTCCATGAGCTCATGCCCAAGCATGGTCAGCCTGGCGCGCAATTCTTGGGTGAACACCTCTTCTGTCCTCGGGCCATGATCCGGAAGATACATGCCGCGCAACGCCGCGGCCCGAAGAAACATATCCCCGGCAATAACTGTATTGACCGCCTCATCCAAAAACACGGCGCGATAACTACTGTGCCCGTTTCCAGTATTGGCCGCCCGTTCACGCGTAGCATTGACCCCCGACAAAGCCGCCACCAGATATGCCTGCTCAAGGGCCATCCACTCCTGCATGGCCTTCCCGTCGGATATACAAATGCCTGTCCGGCTGTCCTGCAACTCACCGATCAAAAGCACGAGCGTGTTGAATTTTCCGCGTTCCAGCGTTTCCTGAATATTCCGCGGCAGGTCGGCATGCTCATAGGTGTAATGATACAACAGCTCAAACACAATATC
>JADFWS010000133.1 GCA_015234065.1 Candidatus Omnitrophota bacterium | reverse complement strand
GAACCCGCCAGCCCTGATTGAGCAATAGTTCATCGTCTGTTTCTACAAAATTACGCGTCAGGCCTTTGACAAAGATCCGGCTGTCATAATCACTGATAATCGCTTCTTTGCCTCTCAGGCGCACGCCAAAGCTCGTGCCGCGCACTCCCGCGATCGCGGTCGGGGTGCGTACTTTGAACGTCGACCCCTTTTCAAGTTTTTCCAATTTCAAGAGGATATTCCCCTGCTCCAGAAAGATCGAGGTCTGCTTTTCAATCATCGCACTTTCAAGAACAGCCTTGGAGCGGCCACCGATCCGGATCACATCCTTTAGCGTATCATCATACGCCACTTCAATAAAAGCCCCGGGGCCCGTTTTGATCTTGTCACGCGGATTTAAGACCATCCCCACAACCGGCATAACCTTATCCCCAGCCCGTTCAATCGAAACGTTGCCAGAAAGCCTGAGGATCCGCGCATGGTCTTGAGTGAAATTATAGAGGGAATTAACAGAAAGGAAAACTGCAAAAAGGGCAAAAACAAGGGTAAAAATCAAGCGGTAATTACACGCAACCCAGTCACGGGCAAATAACAATTCCTTGTGGTCTTGTGTCTGACTTAACACTATATAAAGCCTTTGGTAAGATTTACAACGACCTACAGAAGCTCCTGAACTTCTGAAATTATTGTAATATCCAAAAGGCTTGTGACAATAAAATACTAAATTATTTTACCTCCCATAAAGAAAATAAGAACCAACCGAAACGCTCCGGCGAGAATAACGGATGCGATACAAATAAGGGCTGTCATCACAATGACCGTTTTCAATCCCATCTCCTTGCGGATGGCCACAATGTTCGCAAAACAGGGAAACGATGTCGCGGTCACAAGCACGGCTACAATGGACTGAACATAATTCAATGACCCGCCTTCTACCATTTTCAGGATCATCCCGGCGGCCGCTTCCCGCCGCGCCAGTGCCAGGATAAAAACATCAATGATATTCCCGGGGAGCCCAAGCCATCCGACAATAAGCGGGCTTAGCGCCTGTTTCATAACATTCAGAAACCCGGCCTTCTCCAGCGCAAAAAGAACAGCCGCAGACATAAAAAAGATCGGCACCGATTCCTGCAGGAATGACACGATACGGTAGTAGGTCTTGACGCAAACCCCTTTCATGTCCGGAATACGCATCGGCGGGATCGCTTCAATGAAAGCGTCATCTCCGTCATCTTTAATAATAGTATTTAAGAGTATTCCGGCGACAATTTCAAAAAGGATCAAGGTCCCAAAGGCGATCAAGAACGCCGATGTCCCAAGTTTTCCGAGGATCGCCAGGGAAATGCCTAATTGCGCAGAACAGGGGATCGCAAAAGCGATCAGCGTCACGGCAATGATCTTTTCCTTGCGGCCCAAACCTTTAGTGTTCAGCGTCGCCATGGTCTTGCACCCGAACCCCAGGACGAGCGACGTCACGGCTTTCGCGGTCACGCCGATCTTTTCAAACGCCCTTTTTGAAAAGACCGAGAAATTCGTCATGTACCCGCTGTCCTCAAAAAGAGCAAACACAAAAAAGAACACCGAAAGAATTGGCAGCACCGTGCAAATGGCGTTAAAAATACCAAGGGTCAACAGGCCATGGTTACCAATAAGAAGCTCATTCCAGAACGGCGGCAAAGAAAAAGCGGTAATAAATTTGACCACCGGAGCCACCAGCCAGGCCTCAAGAAAATTATTAATAATGCCGGAAACATTCACAACACTGACATAAACAAAAGCCACAAAACACAGGAAGACCGGAATACCATATACCGGATGACGGCTCGCATACGCCAAATGCTGGGAAAATCCGCTCGTCGCAACCTCTTTAAGCCTGACCACGCGTGCGGCAACCTCTTCTCCCCATTCGCTGCGCTTTGCATTGATCACATGCCTGACATTCGCCTTGATCTCTCGCCTGAGTTTACTGGCCTCATCACGCACCTGTGCGAGCTCTGTCAGAGATATTCTATGTTCCAGATACTGGCCTATAAAAGAGTCATCCAAAAGAAGCAGGCCCGCGATCTTGTGCTTGAACTCCAGTTCGAACGGCAATTTCGCGGCAAGCTCTACCAAAGCGCTTTCGATCCGATGCCCATAACTGACAACCGCCTGGCTTTTACGCGCATTGGCAATCGCTTTTTTGAGCTCTTCTTTACCAACACCACGGATCGCTACAGTTTCGATCACCGGAACGCCCAGGAGCCTTTCAAGTTCAGCCCGGTCAAACCAGACGCCTTTACGCGCCGACTCATCGACCGCGTTCAGCACGATCACCATGGGGCGCTCAAGTTCCAAAAGGTCGGCGGTCAAAAGAAGGGATTGTTTATACCGGCTGGCATCTATGCACTGGACGATCATGTCCGGCCGCTCAGAAAAGAGCATGTCACGGACTTCTTTTTCTTCCTCGGAATGAATATAAAAACTGTGCAGGCTGGGCGTGTCAATGATCTCGTAACTCTGGCCATGAATGCGCGCGACCGTGCGCTTCACCTCAATGGTCGTGCGGGGATAATTCGCCACAATGGCATAATCTCCCGTGAGATTATTGAACACCTGGCTTTTGCCTGTATTGGGAAGGCCGACAATGGCAACTTTCTTCACCGCGCCCGAGTTGGCACTGCCGGAAAGAAAAGAAACTATTGGCTGTTTCTGGTCGGTCACAAAATTATTGGCGCCTAAAGGAGCTTGGGCCTATCCTAATAACATCTTTAACAACGGATTTCTTTTTTTACCCGCATCCGCGGCTTTTGCGGGAACAGCCTCATCCGCATCGGCATCAGCGCCTTTGTCTTTCAACATGGCATCCAGCTCAGCCGTCGACATCTCGGAACCTTCACCATCGGATAATAGTTCTTCCTTAGCCTGAGGCGCTGCGGACAACGCCTCTTCTTTGGATTCCATCGCTTCAGGGGCCGCAAGATTCACCGTGGCCGCGACGGCTTTACCCGCCGGCTTACTACCCGGAAAATACTGCTTCTCGGGATTGACGCTCACGCCGCGCATATGAAAGGCAACCTGAAACCCCTTCCAGGCAAAAACATTTTCTATCTCGCTGCGAAGCACAGACTCAACCCGGCCCAGTTCCTCATGGATCGACGACACCCCATTGAAGGACGACGTAATGACCAGCTCAACATCCTTGCTCTTGGTTTCAAACTCAACCGTAAAATCACTCATGCGCGGATTTTCTCTCAGGATCTGGCGGATAAAGTTCCGGACCGTTTCCTGCGGAACTTCCACGATCCGTCCATCTTTCTCGACCTGGATGATCTTGGGCACCGGACGCGTCCGTGATGACAGGACAAGCAAAATAAAGCCCAGCAGCACAAAGAATACCCCGCCCAATTCAAAACTGGTCAGGATCTTCGGAAACGTCAGCATCTTGGTGTACAACGTAACCAGGCGGTCCGGCGACAAGCGCCCCAGCCCGATGGCAATAAGGAACAACCCCTCAAACATACACAGGGCTGATGCCGCCACCAGAAATATTTTCATTAATAAAGTCTTCATGCTCCCTCGTTCCATGAGATCCAGGCCGTTGATGCGTTCAAGCA
>JADFWS010000132.1 GCA_015234065.1 Candidatus Omnitrophota bacterium | reverse complement strand
GGTTGCTTGCGGCGGCAGGTGGCGATGTGCCGGCGTTCCAGGCTAAGCTGAAAAAGCGGTACGATTTTTTAACTGATGTTTTACCGCGCGCAAAAACCGCGCAGGCTGTTTTCAAGAGCGTTTATACGAACCTGACAGCGCCTGTGGATTGTCCGGTGTATGTGTTTGACCCGGCGTATAAAACACAGTTTGAAATGGCAGGATCTCCGTTCCATGAAAATCCTATCGCGTGCGCGGAAAGGCTGATCGGCGTGTTAGCCAATCCGGCAGTTATGGATGATCTGATGAAGATCGATAATCGTGTTATTTACGGCTGGAAAACCGAGGATAAAACCTGGCACCTTGTTCAGGCGGAAGCGGTCGTGCCCCGCCGGTGCACGTATGGCGCGCTGAATACCAACAATTTTGATTGCTGCACGCCGGCAAATAAGGGAAAATTTCCGTGGATCAAAACAACGACATCCAATATGGGATTGAACCGGTGCTTTACGCTGCATGACTATAGCGGTTGTGTGCGGACGCGCGTGACGCGCTATGATCAGTCGCGCGATTCCGCGTTCACCAAATTCGCGAATGGGCTCAATCTGTGGATGTTCCAGTTCTTTCATCCGGCATCCGGAGATACGTCGCTAGTGAATGATCCTGTTCAATTGAATAAGATCCTGGACAGCTGCGTGCTTCAGCACACGGCGCAGGATAAAGATGCGAATGGGAATGTTGTGCCGTATACTGGGCCGCCGTTTCCGGAGGGCGCGTTTATGATCAACAGCAACGAGGATTTTACACCCGCGGCCAATGCGTGGGCCAGTGCGCCGGCACGCGGTATCCTGTGTGATGCTGGAGCGATCAATGAGCTTTTAAAGCACGGGCAGGCGTCGGATATTTGCGCGCAGTACAAGCTGATTGAATGGCAGGATGGATATAAAAATGTGACGACTATAATAAATAGTTTCGTTCAAACAATCTCAGTTCCTAATATGCTCAATGGGTATGAATATCGTTTTAGCGATTGTTCAACGTGTTGTACGGGGTTACCACCATCCAATGACTAGAAAACGGCACACTCAAAAAGCAGCGTCTTTCCTGGAATATGTGGCGTTTTTTATTGTGATCCTTTCCACCTTTATGGTTTTCCAGGTTTATATTCGCCGGGCCATGCAGGGGCAGCTACGCAAATCCGGCGAGATGTTCGCGTATGGCAAGCAATATGACCCGTCGCGCACGGTCGAGTGTGTTTATGACAGCACACGGAATATTTGGTATACGACGGCGTGTTACGATAATCTGGTTGTTAAAAGCAAGTGTTACCGCGGGATTTATAATACGGAGTCGTGTATACAGGCCGCGATGAGCGCATGTAATTTCGGGTGCAGCTTAAATGGTGTGGAATAATCTTCAGGAGAAAAAATGTTTGTTATTATCAGCCTGATCATTTTTGCCGCGGTAACGCTGTTCGCATATTTTGGCGTTCCGCTGATCGCGCAAACGATCGTTGAGGTCAATACGCGCCGTGCGCGGGATTTCGCGCAAAAAATGGATCGCGCGATGTTGACGACCGATATTCGCAAGGTGTCGATCCTGTATATGATCGGGCCGTTCATTCTTGGCGGCGGCGCGTTTGTTGTGGCGCCAGACGAGATCCGCTTGCCGGCGACGCTTGCCGGATTTGTGGTGGGTTTCATTGTCCCAAAAACGTATGCGAATATGCTCATGCAAAAGCGTCGCAAGCAGTTTGGCGACCAGTTGATCGATGCGCTGATGATCATGTCCAGCTCGTTCCGTGGGGGCTTGAGCTTGATCCAGTCCATGGAAGCGGTCGTGGACGAGATGAATGATCCGATCAAGCAGGAAATCGGACTGGTCCTCGGCGAGAATAAAATGGGCGTATCGCTCGATGAGGCCATGAACCGCTTGTACAGGCGCATGCCTTCGCCTGCGCTTCAGCAGATGATCAGCGCTATTCTTCTGGCGCGTGAAACGGGCGGTAACCTGCCGATCATTTTTTCGCGTATTGTGTACACGATCCGCGAGCGCAAGAAGATCGAGGAAAATATCAATATGCTGACGATCCAGGGCCGTTTGCAGGCGCTTGTGATGAGCGGGCTCCCGATCGGGTTTTTCTTTATGGTCAATTCGTCGAATCCGAGGTATTTTCAGCTGATGATCACCCAGCCGGATGGCCGCATTATGCTCATGGTGGCGGCCGGGCTGTGGCTTATTGGCACATTTTTTATTCTCAAGATCAGCGCGTTCAAAGACTTTTAATTAAGGAATTAGTTTATGCTTATATTTGCGACGATCTTTGCTTTTGTGGCTGTCACGCTTCTGGTGATCGGCGCTGTTCCGGCTGCGATGGATGACAAGCCGCGGCTGCGCATTCAGGATTTCGGCATGGCGGCGCAGACGTCGCTGCAGAAGGAAAAGAACAGAGGAAACCCGCTTAATCTTTTAAAGATCCTGGCGGTGGTGGCAAAGCCGCTGCTTGTTCCGGACCTGCGTAAAAGGATCTCCAAAGACATCGCGGTCGCCCAGCTAAATATTTCACCCGAAGAATTCATGCTGATCAAGATCGTTCTTTTTGTGACCATGCCGCTGTTGGCCATGAAGGTCCTCCCATCGGATTTGACGATGTTCGGCGGCCTGATCGGCTTTGCGCTGGGGTATTATCTTCCGGAATTTTGGCTTCAAGGGAAGATCAAAGGTGTCAAAGAACAGCTGGTGCGCCAGTTGCCGGACGCGGTCGACCTGCTCGGGCTTTGTGTGAACGCGGGGCTTGATTTCATGATGGCGTTAAAATGGGTGGTGGATAAATCCGCGCCATCGGTCGTGATCACGGAGATGAACAATATCCTTCAGGAGATCAATGTCGGTAAGCCGCGGCGTGACGCATTGCGGGACCTGTCTAAAAAATATGACCTGCCGGACCTGTCTACGTTCGCGCGCACGCTCATTCAGGCAGACAAGATGGGAACATCCGTGAGCGAGGCGTTGAATATTCTTTCCGAAGACATGCGCTTGGCGCGCTACCGCCGAGGCGAGGCGATCGCGATGAAAGCGCCGCTAAAACTTTTAGTGCCGCTGTTGTTCTGTATTTTTCCGGTGGTCGGCATTCTGGTCGCAGGCCCGATCTTCCTTGACTTTATGGTAAATAATCCGCTTCAGAACCTCGGCGGCGGTTAATGTTAAGTCCGATCCGCCGAGCGCTTGACCTTTCCTGGTTTTTTCCTTTGCCTGCGGTTTTGGCCATGCTTTTGTACAGCGGTTGGTCTGGCGTGTTTTTTAAAACAGGGCATGCCGCGATCATGGCGAGTTTTATGGAAGCGGCTTTTTTGATCCCGTTCCGCGTTATTTTCTTTTCCGGCATGTATGGCATTTTGGTGGAAATGGTCGCGGGTGAGACCAAAATGATTACCTGGGAGGGGTTTAAAAAGAATGCCCGATGTTTTTGGGCTGCATATTTGTTCTGGGCCGCACTGCCGTTTTTGGCGTATGCGGCCCTTTTTTTCCTACACATTCCACAACCGCTGACCCAACCCCTTTTTGCAGGCCTTTTCATGCCGGTTGTTTTCTTTGCCATGGCACAGCATATTCTTAA
>JADFWS010000131.1 GCA_015234065.1 Candidatus Omnitrophota bacterium | reverse complement strand
CGCGATTTTTTATTCCGCCGGTACTCTCGGGCCAGCATGCTGTTATAAATATCCAAAAGAGAACGCTCGTTCGCGTTCCCGAGAATAAACTCACCTTCCATATCCATACAGCACAACGACACCAGGCCATTGGCCAGGACCGTCATGCCTTTAAGCCGCGCACAGTGGATATCCCGAAACCCGCGAAAACTGAACACGCGCGAAAGATAATTATATTTATACCCGACCTTGATCTCCGCCCCCGGGAATTCAACCTCGCAAAACGCACGGAAAGCGTCGTTATACGCCTTATTCTTTGCCTTGTCTTCCTTGCCATACTCGACGGACGCCACCATGATGCTCTTCGCAAAAGCGCGTGCTTTATTCAAACGCAGAATGTTTTTAATATTAGCGACCGTCTTCTCAAAATCCAAGCCGACGCGCTTTTTATAATCATCCGCCTCAAACGCATTCAGGCTGAAATTGAGCACATCAATATTCTTGATCTGCGCAAGCTGTGCCGCCTTTTCTTCGTCCAGCAACGCGCCATTTGTAAAGAGGCAGATCGCAACCCCCGGCAATGCACGATTGATGTATTCCAGCCGCGCAAACATCTTCCGGTCCAAAAACGGCTCGCCGTTGACAAAAGGATGCACTGCCCGAACATTCATATCCTTCATATCGCGGATAAGTTTTTCAAAAAGCGCGTCGGGCATATCGACCAGCGGGCGCTTCATATTCGGATGATGGCAGAACACGCACCGCGCATTACAACGATTCGTGGTTTCGATCTGAATATCCTGCGGATATTCCACGGACGGCTGTTTCTTTTTAAAAAACATATTACGCCCCCTTGCCAAGGCAGCCGCGATACGCTTCAAGCGTCTCTTCTGCCATGGCCTTCCAGCTGAACGCCTTCACCCGCTCAAAACCCCGACGTTTGTATTCTTCTCGCTGACCTGGGTCCTGAAAAAATATTTTAAGGCCGGCCGCCAATCCGTGCGGATCCTGCGTGCCGAACAAGATCGCCGCATCTCCCGTGATCTCGGATACAGACCCGCAATCATTCGCAATGACCGGAACCCCGCACGCAAACCCCTCGACTGCGGGCAGGCAAAAACCTTCATACAACGACGACACCACCATGGCCTGCGCCCCGCCCACGACCACCCGCAGTTCCTGATCGGAAAGATAACCCGTCGTCAAAACCCTGCCCCGGATCCCCAGCGCATCCATCTTTTCTAACAAGCCATCATAAAAACCGTCGAACTTCAGGATGCTTCCGGTAAAGACCAGATACGCGTCCTCACCCGTTGCTTTCAGGAATTGCGCAAACCCGTCAAGCACCACGCCGGGATTCCGCCGCTTCTGGTTCAGCCCGCCGATACTGACGGCATAACGCTTCCCGGCCAACTGATGCCGATCACGAATAACGCGCGCCTCATCGGGCAGGATCTCTCCATCATAAATTCCGTCCGCGCCAAGCCATGTCACCTGGACTTTCGACGGAGACATACGGCACAGCCGTACAATATCGTTCTTGCTCGTTGCTGATATGGTCAGGATCTTTCGGGCCAAACGCGTCCAAACGATAGTACGAAACTTATACCGCAATTCTTTGCGCCAACTGGTAAAAAGGCCCGGGATCACCCACGGGATCAGATCCAGGATCGTCACGACCACCGGGACTCCGGCAAAAAACAAAGGCCCATCCGCATTGAAGGGCTGGTGGAATACATGGATCTTGTGCGCCTGAATAAGTGCAGGCACATATCGCGCCGGCCAGCCTTTACGC
This sequence comes from Candidatus Omnitrophota bacterium, assembly GCA_015234065.1. Classification (GTDB taxonomy): domain Bacteria; phylum Omnitrophota; class Gorgyraeia; order Zapsychrales; family Fredricksoniimonadaceae; genus JADFWS01. The sequence continues at coordinate 1,863 of JADFWS010000131.1, read as the reverse complement.
TCATCTTTCGATAAACTCAGCTCCACCCGCTCGATCTGCGCGTGCTGTAAGAACCGGTCATATTCGGAATGTATCTTTTGCGGCGCCAGAAGGACGATCCGTAGGGCCGGATCTAAAAGCACAGACTGCTCGACCAGCCGGCAAAGATAATTGGCTGTACCGCACTTCTCATCCGTCAACACCCTGGCATCGATCCCGACACGCATCACAGCTTGCCCTTCCAGAAATCCACCATATCCTCAATGGACCGCTCCAGGCTGTACGCCGGAATAAAACCCATGGCCTTCAGTTTTGCCCCGTCGCCAATGATCACCGGATTATCGATCGGCCGAATAAGCGACGGATCGATCCTGATCTTCGACGGGATCTTGACCAGCCGGCAGATCAGCTCCAGTACCTCACGCAGCGAAACGCCTTTACTGCTACACACATTATAAATATCCCCGGCCGTACCTTTTTCCAGAATGACGCCATACGCCCTGATCACGTCGCGCACATCAATAAAATCCCGAACGATCCCAAGCTCGCCGCAAATAATTTCCGGAAGCTCCCCCTTGGATACCAAAACCGCCTGACGCACGAACGAGCTCATCACGAACCGTTCTGTTTGCCCCGGGCCGAGATGATTGAACGAACGGGTGCATACAATATCCAGGCCATATCCTTTGGAATACACTTTAGATAAATGTTCCTGCGCCACACGCGCCACGGCGTACGGATTCATGGGATTCGACGGCCTGTCCTCACGCAACGGCACATCCCGCGGCGCCACCGGCCCGTATTCTTCGGAAGACCCGACGGAAAGGATCCGGCATTTTAAATTGTTCTGACGGACCGCTTCGACCAGATTCAGGAAAATATTCGTATTGTTCACAAAACAATCCACCGGCTGCTGCCAGCTTAAACCCACGGAACTGGCCGACGCCAAATGGATGATACGCTCGGGTTTGGCATCCGCAATCAGCTCTTTCAGCCCTGCGGCGTCCATGAGTGACAGCTGGTGAAAACGCAAGCCCGTCATATCCGCGGGCGCCATGGCATCCACACCGACGATAGCATGTCCCTCTGCCAACAGCGCGCGCCTTAAATGCGCGCCCACAAAACCCGATACGCCCGTGACCAGATATTTCATGGCTGACTCCTTTTCGTCCGCTTAAACCTTACGCGCCCTGACCATATATACACACGCGGTCTTTGCCGGAGACACGATCTGCGCCGCCTCGGCTTCGGAGCAGTCCCGCCAATGATCGTTCAAACAGCCCACCGCACGCTCGCTCAGTACAAAGCGCTCTTCTTCGATCACAAAACCCTGAAGCACCCTGGACAGCCGCGCACGATCATACGTCCTCTGCAATTCACTGGTCGTTGCCGTGCCGCAGGGGACGGTCAGAAAGATCTTTCCGCCGGGCCTTAAGACCCGGGCGATCTCGGACATCACCTTTCCATCCGCAAACCCCTCATGCCGGGGGTCTTCATAATGGCCAAGCCCCACATGCTCGAGCATGGAAATGCAGGTCGCCGCGTCAAATTCTCCGCCGGAAAATGGCATGGCCGTGGCATCCGCCTGGCGAAAATCAAATCCCGGAACGATGAACGGGTAACGGCGCACATCCAGGCCTGTCACACGATAGCCGAGCCCGGCCATCTGCAATGGCAGAATGCTTTCCGCACACCCGATATCCAGGATCTTTCCGCCCGCCGGAATATGGGCGAGCCCACGCAACACAAAAGGGATCTCGACGATCCGCTCATTGATGAACGCGCTTTTTACACATTCCACGGACGCCAGCCGCTTCAGGTCGAATTTTTTCTTCAACCGGAGGAACACCGGATTATTGATCGTATAATCAGCCACGCAAGGAT
>JADFWS010000130.1 GCA_015234065.1 Candidatus Omnitrophota bacterium | reverse complement strand
GATCGCCACCGGCACCAGTTCCACCGCCACTACCGTCTCCGCCGCCGCCGAGGAGGCCTCTACCAATGTGGCGACCGTGGCCGCCGCTGCCGAGGAACTGTCCTCGGCCATCGCCGAGGTCAGCCGACAGGTCAGCCAGTCCACTGCTATCGCCCAGGCGGCGGTCGAGCAGGCCGACCGCACCCGTCACTTCAAGGTCTTTGCGGACCTGGGTAGGGTCAAAATCAAAATCCTTGGCGATCTGCGTGCATGATACATATTCCTGCCCCTGCATCTCGAGGTTTTCGAGCAAATGAAGGTACAGCGGCAGCCTCTTTAGTGTAGAACGGGAAACCGCAGGCTTTTTATGCTCTGCCATACATGACCCCTTTCGAGAAATGTTTATCGAGAAAAACATATCGATATAAATTTCTTCAAGGATACCACATCTTTAAAAAGAGTCAAGGGCGAATTTTACGGCAGGTCGTCATTATTTGAAAAATCAGAGGAATTGATCGCTTACAACGGGATGTATTCTTTAATGATCTGAAACGTGCGGAGTTTTTCGCGGATGGTATTAATGCGCCAGGAGACGCTTTGTTCTTTCCAGAAAGGTTCTTCCGGATACTTTTCGATCATCCAGCAAAGATCTTTGTTCCACTCAAATAAGGCATTTTCATTGCGCTTCGCATTATTTTCCGACGTACTGCGCACGCCCATATTCCCGAGAATGGTATGTACAACCGCTGCTACACCGATCTTGGGGATCGCAATATCCCGGAGCACGCGCCAGCGGCCTTCGCGGTCCATATTCGTGACACGATAGCCCATGCCGAACAGGTCCGTCTCTTTCTTGAAATCCGCAGCCGTTTTCTTGCGACGGCCGACAGGCGTTTCCTGCGGCGGGCGCACGAGCTCAAGGTCCTCATGAGGCGCCACCCTGACCCCGCCCTGATTCACGAGTTTAACGCGGTACTGAAAAAGCGTATCCATATTCCCGGTAAAAACGGCCTTGATCGACGTAGTGCCATCAACCCAGCCCGAGTATCCGTCGGTCTTATGCTTGACGAGCGATCTGTCTTCAAAGCGATCAGCCATATTTTAATTATATCACTTCTTGTCGAATTTCAAGGCTGCTGAATTAATACAAAAGCGCTTACCTGTAGGCACTGGGCCATCGTCAAACACATGCCCCAAATGCCCTCCGCAAATCTTGCAATAGACCTCTGTCCGATGCATGCCGTGGCTGTTGTCCTCACGATACCCGACATTGGAAGCCTCTGCTGACTTAAAGAAACTCGGCCAGCCAGTCCCGGAATCAAACTTGGCATCAGACCTGAACAAGACGGCACCGCAGGCAGAACATTTATATACTCCAGATTCATGATTATTCCATAATGCTCCGGTAAATGCCAGTTCCGTCCCTTTTTCGCGCATCACACGATACTCCTCTGGCGAGAGGACCTTTTTCCACTCGGCATCCGTCTTCGGCGCGCCTTTAGGAAAGCGGGGCAACGGACAAATATCTTCACTATTCACACGAACCGCCTTGTTGTCAGCCATGGCCAACCCTCCTGAAAAAATACAAAAACAAGCAACAAAAATTTTTAAGATCATATCTGCACCTCACTATATCTGTCGCGTGAATAAAAGAATCTTACAACAAACCGCCATAACCCCGGAGGTTATGCCGGTTGTTGATGTTTCGTCAACTTTTACTTATAGATTTGGGCTAACAAAACCCGCCATATTATCTGCCGTAAGCGGTTTCATGGAAAGCACATGAACATCCAGCCCCGATGCTTTCAAAAGAGCATCCAGGCTTGCTGCAGAATCAAACGCGGTCGTAACGCCACGCCCCTGTTTCCGGGCGTTAACAGCCATCTTTTCGAGGTCAATACCGCCGTTATTATTTAAAACACCCATAGCATGGTTGCTAGGTTGAAAATTACTGAAGTCAAAATTCACTGGCGCCTGATAAAATGAAGCTCCGTTGCCAACGGCATTTGAAACACCTGTCCAGCTGCCACCTGTCCAGCTGCCACCCGTCCACTGCCATTTCCCTCGTCGCATAAAAAATTTAACCTCATCGCTTAACCGCTTATCCCGATCTTTCTTTAACAGCTCTCCAATGCCAACACCAACAGACTTATGGTTAGAATATTCTCCGGACTCCTTTTGCCACTTTGCTTTTGCATCCTTGTCTGGGCTAAAAAAGTCATAGCCTAAAGATTCCATCATTGCCATCACAGCTTCCTTCACCTTCTTATTTTTTGGCCAAATGCCTTTCTTAGCATCTTCCATCATTGTCACATCCGGAATAACCTGTTCATCCCCAGCTATAAGATAAGAATAAAAATTTTTGCTCCCCATACTCCTTTGAAGTTCTAAAATATTAAGCCCCTCCAGGGCTTCTCCAGAGGGATCAGCCGCCTTTATGACTTCTCCAACAGGCGCGGCAATGGTATGCGTAAGAGCCGGGATTAACATTTCCGCAAAGAATCTTGGTAATGATTCAATCTGCTTTGAACCTCCGTACACCACAGGCCCAACATTCCCAACAAAACCAAAATGTTTAAAAAGCTCCAGATTATCCTTAGCTACCGTAAAGAATATTATTCCTCCTTGAGAATAGGTATACGCCTCAGCCTTACCATTTAATATTAAATTTCTTATAAAAGAACCATTTATTTCTTCTCCAGTCTTATCAGCGATCTCTTTCACTGAACGCGTTGGATCATAATTAAGCACAAAAATATTTACATCTTCTTTAAACGCCCCTTCGATCGACGGCCCTATCCACCACAAGCAATTCCCAGCTGCCGGCGCAAAAAAGAAAATACTTTTTTTAGCCGGGTCATAGTGATCTCCAACAAGCTTTATCCCTAACATGCCCTGAGCCGCTTTTTTTAACGCGTTAAAATCTTTCAAATGGTCCAGATCTTGCCACGTCTTTAACTCTGACGCTTTGGGAGTACATTCTTCTAGAAGATGCAAGCCCCAAAAAACAACAAAGAACGCCTTAGCCCTCGGCTTCTGCGTATCCAATTCTTCTAAAATACGCCTCAAAATCTTAGGCCTCGCTATAATATTTGAAACTTCAGTATCAACCACTGAAACCTCTTTAAAGCCTTTATGACGAGCAAGCGGTGATAGCTTCTCGGCCTCCTTTTCATATTTAGGCAACAGCCCATTAATTGTATTGCGAAGCTCTTGTGTTAACCCCTGATACCCTCCAACAATCTTTGGTCCGCTGTATTCCTCCATTAAACGCCCCTGAGAAATAATCGGCGCTGTGTGATCAATTACGCCACTTGGCCCAGCTTGCGCCATGAGCCCGCCCACTGTCGTAGAGAGTGCCGCTACAACTAATATAAATGACTTTACTTTAGCGCCTATGAGCATAGCCGATTCCACAGGCCCGACTTTTCTGTTAAAACAGCCTTTTAAAAAACCAAAAAATGAAAACCCGCCGGAAAAATACTTGCGCGGGATCATTTCGCTCGAGTACAGGTCAACGTCTTCCTTGATGTAATTGAACACACCCTTCTTATACGCCGCGAGATATTCCTGATACACCTTATCTTTGATCTGCGGATCGCTACTCGTCACGCCCTGGATCTTGCGGCGATCCGAAAAACCTTTATTAAGAATACTGTCTTTGAGCGCGTCC
>JADFWS010000012.1 GCA_015234065.1 Candidatus Omnitrophota bacterium | reverse complement strand
ATTCGCAGGGATGATAAAGTGTACATGGAATTGTTTAAGCGCGTAAAGAGGGCCTAGGATCAAAATAACACTTTTTTAAAAACGGCATTTTTGCCGTTTTTTATTGATGTCGCGTTAGCACTCAAGTGTTTAAATTGCCAAAATAAGGATTTCAGCAATAAAATTCTTGACAAGTCACAAGATTTCCATAAAATTAGCAATCTTAGAGATAACTGCTAACCGCAGTTTCAAAAAAATATACCTATCATTAACGTTCAAAAAGGAGGAGCAGTATGAAACTTCAACCATTAGGGGACAGGCTTATTATTGAAGCCCTGGGCAGTGAAGAAGTGAGCAGGGGCGGCATTGTGATTCCTGATACGGCTAAAGAAAAGCCACAGGAAGGCAAAGTCCTGGCAGTCGGTAAGGGCAAGGTCATGGAGAATGGCCAGATCCAGGCGCTTGAGGTCAAGGTCGGGGATACGGTCCTGTACGGGAAGTACAGCGGCACAGAGATCAAGGATAAGGACGGCAAGGCGCTTTTGATCATCAGGGAAGAAGAAGTTTTAGCGATCGTAAAATAATGGCAGGGCGGCCCGAGGGGTCGTCCGCTCGAACAATTAATTTCAAGGAGGCAGTCATGGGTGCAAAGATTTTACAATTTGACGATGAAGCTCGTCGTTCTATCCTTCGCGGCGTCGAACAGCTCGCGCGCGCGGTCAAGATCACGCTCGGTCCCAAGGGCCGCAACGTCATTCTCGACAAGAAATTCGGGTCTCCGACGGTCACCAAGGACGGCGTTTCTGTAGCAAAAGAGATCGAGCTCGAAGATGCGTTTGAGAATATCGGCGCGTCGATGGTTAAAGAAGTGGCCGAAAAGACGTCCGACAATGCCGGCGATGGTACGACGACCGCGACGGTTCTGGCTGAGGCGATTTATCGTGAAGGGTTAAAGAATGTCACGGCCGGCGCGAACCCGATGGCGCTCAAGCGCGGGATCGACAAGGCGGTTGAAGCGGTTGTGGAAAAGATCGCGAAGTTGTCGAAGAAAGTTGATATGAAGGATAATCGCGAAGTCGAGCAGGTGGCGACGATCGCGGCGAATTCGGATATGGTTATCGGCAAGAAGATCGCCGAAGCGTTTGAAAAGGTTGGCAAAGATGGTGTTATCACGGTCGAAGAGTCCAAGACCATTAACACCGAGCTTAAAATCGTTGAAGGTATGCAGTTTGATCAGGGTTATTTGTCGCCGTACTTCTCGACTGACATGGAGAAGATGGAATGCGAACTTGATAATCCGTTCATCCTTATTTTCGAGAAGAAGATCGGGAATATCAAGGATGTCCTGCCTGTTCTTGAAAAGGTCGCGAAGGCCGGGGCTCCGATCCTCATCATCTCGGAAGATGTTGAAGGCGAAGCGCTTGCAACCCTCGTGGTGAACAATCTGCGCAAGACGCTTTCCTGCGCAGCTGTCAAGGCGCCGGGTTATGGCGATCGCCGCAAGGCTATGCTCGAAGACATTGCCGCCCTCACCGGTGGCCGTGCGATCAGTGAAGACCTGGGTATCAAGCTTGAGAATGTTCAGTTGTCCGACCTTGGCCGTGCCAAGAAGGTCAAGATCGACAAAGAGAACACCACGATCGTTGAAGGTGCCGGCAAGACCGCGGACATCAAGGCGCGTGTGGCCCAGATCAAGGCGCAGATCGAGAAGACAGATTCTTCGTACGATAAAGAGAAGCTTCAGGAGCGTTTGGCGAAGATCTCTGGTGGCGTTGCCATCATCAATGTTGGCGCCGCGACCGAGACGGAAATGAAAGAAAAGAAGGCCCGTGTCGAGGATGCGCTTCATGCGACCCGCGCGGCCATTGAAGAAGGTATTGTCCCTGGCGGCGGCGTGGCATTACTCCGTTGCCTCGAGGATGTGGCGGCGCTGAATCTGGTGGGCGATGAGAAGACGGGCGCGGATATCATCCTGCGCGCGATCGAAGCTCCTGTGCGTCAGCTGTGTTTCAATGCCGGCCTTGAGGGTTCGGTCATTGTGGACCGTTTGAAGAAGGAAAAGAAGAACGTCGGGTATGATATCAACAAGGATGCGTATGTTGATATGCTCGAATCCGGCGTTATTGATCCGGCCAAGGTTACCCGCACTGCGTTGCAGAACGCGGCATCCATTGCCAGCTTGCTCCTCACCACGGAATGTGTGATCACGGATGCCCCTGAGAAGGATAAGGGCGGCATGCCTCCGATGGGTGGTATGGGTGGCGGTATGGGTGGTATGGGTGGCGGCATGGGCGGGATGATGTAATCTGAAGGATTGCCAAGTCTTAACAAAACCCCGGATTGCTGAAAAGCAGTCCGGGGTTTTTTGTTGTCATCATTTAAGAAAGCGTTTTCTTGATAAGCCTGTTCGCCCCTTCTTTATTCCTTAAATTAAGGTTATATTTATAGTGTGTTACAAGGGTGGATAATCATGGTTAAAAAGCTGATCGCTATTGTGTTAAGTTTGTTTTTATTGATGGGCCAGGCGTTTCCCGCCGCGGCGATGGATCTGTCATGGCTTCCGGTCCCCGGCACGATGGTCCGTGCTGGCGCAGACCTGCGCCCGTCCGTATTTCGCGGGATCCGGGTGGATGCGCATGATCCTTTTCATTTCCAATTCTTGATCGAAGAGGGGCAGAAGCCGTTGAATGATGAAGAAACCGGGCGAAGCCTGCGTTATTTCCTGACCGCGCTTACCGTCCCTGAGAAAGATATTTGGGTCAACCTGTCGCCGGTGGAAAGCGGGCGGATCGTCCCGGATGTCCTGGCAGATACGGAAATGGGCCGCGACCTTTTGGGCCAGGATTATATTCTTAAACAGATATCCGCATCGCTGTTGTATCCGGAAAGTGCACTGGGCAAAGAATTCTGGCAAAAGGTGTATGCCCGGGCCGGACAGGAACTTGGCATCACGGATGTACCGATGGATGTGAATAATCGTGTGTGGATCACGCCGGGCGAGATCCTGGTGCAGGAACGCAATGGTGTTGCGGTCATTGCCAAAGCCACGCTTAAGGTGATGCTTGAAACGGATTATCATGTCGCCAAAGCGGACGCACCGCAGGGTGACGTGTCTGCAAGCCCCTCGGCCAGCGATGAGATCATGAAGAACGTTTTTCGTGCCATCGTTATTCCTGAACTCGAGCGCGAAGTGAATACGAATGAGCAGTTTTCGCGTGTGCGGCAGGTGTATCACGCGCTCATTCTGGCGGCGTGGTACAAGCGCCGGTTTAAAGACGGCACGCTGTCGCAGGCGTATGTGGATCAGGGTAAAACGCCGGGTATTGCGGTCGCGGATCGTGGCCTGCGCCGTGCTATTTACGAACGTTATCTCGATGCGTACAGGAAAGGCGCGTTCAATTATATCCGTGAAGAGGCGGATCTTTCGGGCGAGGTGTTGCCGCGGAAGTATTTCTCCGGCGGTGTTGATATTGGGCCGCAGATGGAAAAGTCGCTTAAGATCGATGCTGAGTCCGCCATGAGCACGCATGATATCAAAGGGCCGCTGCGCGTGGTGAATGTTCAGGCAAGAAAGTTTGCATCGGCTAAAGCCGCGGAAGAATATATTGTGACGGACCCTAAAGAAATCGGGAATAAGGGCCGGAATTTGCAGGATAATAAAGAACTTCTCGGGGGATATATTCCGGAGTTCAATGTGATGTCCAGCCGGTTATATCAGGATTATAAGAATGGAAAAGTTGACCTGACCGAGGTGGTGCGTATTGCGCGGGAGCGGCTGATGCCCTTTCTTGAGCAGGGCGGAACATTTGCGGTCAGGCCGTCGGGCGTGATCAACATGCCGGGCATGTTGCCAACGATCAAGGGTGTTTCCAGTGTTGAGGATATTGTGCGGGCGATCCTGAAGATCTACACAGCGTGGGGGAAATTGGAAGATGGTGTTGTCCGGAAATATCGGAGTTTTGAAAGCTCACGCGCTCAGATGAATAAGCTGTCGTTAAAAGGATTGAGTGAGGATTTTGGCCCGGCCGTGATCCTTCAGCGTGAGGTATTTGCAGAGGGGGAAGGCGCCAGCGGTGTGTTTGTGTCACGTGACCCTGATACCGGAGAAGGCATCGTTTCCGGGACATTCGGCATGAATACTCCGCCGGAGAATATCCGCAACGGCGATGATGCGCGGCTTGAAGCGGTCAGTACGGATATGGACAGCAAATTCCCTGCATTCAGCGGCAATGGTGGTTTGTATCGCGTGTTAGAAGAAGTCGCCAGAAAGCTGGAGCGGAAGTATGCCCATCCTGTTGAGGTTGAATTTATGGTGGACCATGGCAGGCTGTATATTGTTCAGGTGAATATGCAGGATGTCCATGAAAGCTTGAAGTTGACCGTGTTAACCCAGATGGCGGATGAGGGCATTATTTCACGCCCTGCGATCGCGCTCCCCGCCCAGGTATTATTTCGCAAGGTTGGAAGGCTGCGTGAGGGCGCTTCTGTTGAGGCGATCGCGCACACTGAACGCGGCTTGTCTCCAGGCGCAGTCGACGGGGTTCTGGCCTTTGATATGCACGAGGCCGTCAAGATGCGCTCATTAGGCCCGGTGATTCTGGTCTCTGAAGAAAGAAATGAAGAAGGGGTATTGCAGGCGCTTGTGAGCGGAGACATCCAAGGGTTGATCACATTATATGGTGATTATCATATGCATAATGCGAGGATCGCACGCGAAGGGTTGATCCCTGGAATATCGCTGGCGGGTGCCGGCGCAGAGGTTGTTGAGGAGAATGGTGTCAAGGTGCTTAAAATGGCAGGCCGGACATTTAAAGCCGGAGATCGTTTGGCGATCACGGCAGAAAGCCATATTGAAGATCAGGGCGGGCATCGAAAGATGATGCATTCCGGACGCATCGTGCTGCCGCGGCAGAAAGCGCCAGTGGTGGTCACAGAAGAAGTGCCGATTGAAGACTTATATTTTGATGTGAATGAGCTTAAGAGCGGTATTCGTCAAAAGTATGAAGCTCAAGACCTTGAGCCGCTTGTGGCGGCCCATGCGATGCTCAAAGCGTATCTTGACCGCAATATTGTGAAAGGAAAAGAGGCCAATAAGCTCGAAGCCGCGACGAATACATTGCATGAGATCATTGATAAACGCCCAGGTATTGGAGGATCGCAGCAGTTGCGCGTGGAAGAGTTTGTGCCTTTGGCCCAGGGGTTTGGCGCGAAATTCCAATTTCCTCAGATTCGAACTGTTGATGACCTGGACGCGGTGTTTGATCGGGTTAAGTCGCTGATTGAGCGTTATACGGCCATGCCTCCGGCAGAGATCAAGTATTCAAATTTCAGGGATGGAAAAAAAGAGACAGTCCTTTTCAGTAAAGAATTGCCGTTGGAATTTTCGATCGAGTTTAAGAGAGCGGATATTAATTGGGAGTATGAGAATCCGGCGTTATGGGCATTTGTGAACAAAGCGGCAGTCAGGATCCGTTATTTGAACGAGGACGATTATAATTTGGGCAAAGATGGGCCGTGGGCCGACGGCTATGTTTTTACGCCGGACATGGGCGACCCTGCGCCCGAAAAACAAAAGATCCGGGTGAAGGCGAGTGCCAATATTTTTAATGGCCAGGCCGCCAGGAGATTTACGTTCGAGCTGGCGACCCGTTCGCGTAAGCTGAACATGAAAGGCGTGTATGCCATTGATGCTGGCGATCTGACGCAGGTGATCCGTCAGCGAATTGCGGAAGTCAAAAAATCTTATCCTTTGCGCCAGGATCCGACAAAGGTCGAGATTTCTCCAGGAGAAATGCGCGCGGCGCTAACGCAGGCGTTAATGCCGACGTGGACGGTCCGGTCCGGTATTATTTCATTGAGTTCCGATAATATTCATCTTTATGGCCTGGATGGAAAGCCGTTTAGGGCCGAAAAGAATGTTTTATCGCGGATCGGTGAAGGGTTTATCTGGCGCTGGCAGCGGCAGGATCTCGGGTATTATGTGACCAATTATACGGCGTCGGGAGAGCCGCAGCTGGTTGAGCCCAATCAGGGCGGGGTCAAAGAGTCTGTCTTTTTTGTGCGATTGCTTCAGAGCCTGCTCACACATAAAAAAGGGGCTGCCCATTATGCTGTCCGGAGTGAAGAGCCGGGCCTGGGCCTGCACAATAAAGGCTTTGTGTGGCAGGTGAATCAGTTATCCTGGATCGCGATCGACCATGATGGATTCGAAGAATTATTGACAAAGCTCGCCGGCCTGGAGCAGAAATACGATCTTTCAGGTTTTGCATCCAAAGATGCGCAGGACAATATTCAAGTTGACCTTGAAGGCGCGCTTATGTTGATGTTTCAAGCGCAAGGGCATAGTGAGCAGGAGCTTATGGATCTCGTGAAAGATAGTGCTGAGGCCGTCGGTGGTATTGATCTCGATATCAGCGATCGCGCGCTCGGCGAGGGCAACGCGTTGCCAAGAGTTGGCGCGGCTGCTAAAAACGCTTCGGAAGACATAACAGGCCTGGTGCCCGTTGTCTTGAGCCAAACACCGGTGGTTGATCTGAACGCGTTTGTCGGCGCTCAATAGAGCTGTCTTTTTCTAACATTCTGGCCTGTCATTAGTTAAGCTTTTTTGCCAAAAGAGCTCGTCGAGCCTTTCCTGTTGACATTTTCCTTTAATTTAATATTATATAAGACTATACATTCTCTCGAAAAACAGCAAAATCTCGATAAATTCTGTAACTTATTGTAATTACGGAGGTTATGTAACATGGCAGACTGGATAGGTATTAATCGCAGAGCGCGTCGTTGTTATGGTTTTGATGAAGTGGCGCTGGTTCCTGGAGATAGAACGGTCAATCCTAACGAAGTGGATACAAGTTGGAAGATCGGTAAAATGACGTTTGATATCCCGATCCTTGCGGCGTCGATGGACGGGGTGGTCAATGTGAAGTTTGCGGTCGAAATGGGAAAGCTCGGCGGCATTGCGGTCCTGAATCTTGATGGTATCCAGACCCGTTATGAGAATCCCGACGAGATCCTGGATCAAATTGCGTCGGCAACGCCGGATGAGGCCACAAAATTGATCCAGTCGCTGTATATGAAGCCGGTCAAAGATGCGTTGATCGCGAAGCGTGTGGATGAGATCAAGAAGCATAAAGTTCCTGCCATTGTCAGCTGTATCCCTCAAAATGCTAAAAAATTCGGTGATATTGCGATCGAAGCCGGCTGCGACATGTTCGTGATCCAGTCGACGGTGGCAACGGTCCGCCACGTGGCTACGGAATATAAAGCGTTTGACCTTGAGAAATTTTGTAAAGAAGCCGGTATTCCGGTCATGGTCGGTAACACCGTGAGTTATGATGTGTCCTTGGAGCTTATGGAAGCCGGCGCGTCGGCAATTCTCGTCGGGATCGGGCCGGGCGCGGCGTGCACGAGTCGCGGTGTCCTGGGCATCGGCGTTCCGCAGATCACGGCGACCGTCGATTGCGCGGCAGCCCGCGATTATCATTTCAAGCGCAAGGGAAAATATGTCCCGATCATTACCGACGGCGGCATGCGTATCGGCGGCGAGATCTGCAAGGCGATCGCCGCGGGTGGCGATGCGTGCATGGTCGGTTCCGCATTTGCCAAGGCCTTTGAGGCTCCCGGCCGCGGCTATCACTGGGGTATGGCGACGTCCAATGCCAATCTGCCGCGCGGCACGCGTGTCAAGGTGGGCCAGGCAGGTACATTGAAGGAAATCCTTCTCGGGCCGGCCAAGGTGGATGATGGTTCGCAGAATCTTGTCGGCGCACTCAAGACCTCGATGGGGTCGCTGGGCGCTTCCAACATTAAAGAAATGCACGACGTGGAGATCATCATCGCCCATTCCTTCCAGAGTGAAGGAAAGGTTTTCCAGATGAGCCAGAAGATCGGCATGGGTAAATAAGAGTATCTAACTTAAGGAAGGGTGAGCGGAACAATGCCAAAACTCGCCGAGAAGACACCAAAGATGCACAAGAAGCCGTCAGGCAACAAGTTTGCGTTGCGAAAGCCCCTCAAATTGAGGAAACTTTCCAGGCCCACGACCGGTATTTACAAGAGCAAGGTCGAGGAGAAGCAGGTTTCGTTGCTGAAGGGGTCTACCAAGACGCTCAACATCAAGGTGAAGAAAGCCAGAAGCCGTGATGTCATCCTTGTCCTTGATTTCGGATCTCAGTATACCCAGCTGATCGCGCGCCGTATCCGTGAGGGTAAGGTGTTCAGCCAGATCGTCCCGTTTAATATTACGCCTGAAAAAGTGCGTGAGCTTGGCGCTAAAGGCCTTGTGTTTTCCGGCGGGCCCATGAGCGTGTACGATAAAGATGCCCCGAAGCCGAGCCCCGAGCTGTTCAAGATGGGGCTTCCTATTTTGGGCGTATGTTACGGCATGCAGGTCATTACGCATATGCTCGGCGGCAAGGTGAACAAATGCAAGGATCGCGAGTACGGCCGTGCTGAGCTTTTTGTGGATAGTAATAAGGACCTGTTTGCCAATCTTCCCACGAATTTAACGTCCTGGATGAGCCATGGCGACGAGATCGTTCAGCTGCCTCCGGGTTTTGAAAAGATGGCCCATACGCTCAATAATAATTGTGCGGCGATGGGGAATCGTTCCAAGAAATTCTTTGGCGTTCAGTTCCATCCGGAAGTGGCGCATTCCCAGAGGGGTACCCAGATCCTGACGAACTTTGTGCTGGGTATCTGCGGATGCCTGCCGCGCTGGACCATGGACCGCTTTATCGATGCGGCGATCAAGAAGATCCAGGAGACCGTCGGGAACAAGCGCGTGGTGCTCGGCCTGTCGGGCGGCGTTGATTCGTCGGTCGCGGCCATGCTTTTACATAAAGCCATCGGCAATAATCTGCAGTGTATCTTTGTGGATAACGGGCTGCTGCGCAAGAACGAAGGCCAGGCTGTTTATAAGACTTACAAGGTGAATTTCAAGATGAATGTGACCATGGTCGATTCATCGAAGCTGTTTTTGGACGCGCTTAAAGGCATCACAGACCCCGAAGAAAAGCGCAAGATCATCGGGCGTGTGTTCGTCGAGGTGTTCCAGGCGGCGGCCAAGAAGATCAAGGGTGTTGAATTCCTGGCGCAGGGGACGCTGTATCCGGATGTGATCGAATCGATCTCTCCGACGGGAGGCCCTTCCGCGGTCATCAAGAGCCATCATAATGTAGGCGGGTTGCCGAAGTCGCTCCATCTTCAGCTTGTGGAACCGCTGAGGGATCTGTTCAAGGACGAGGTGCGCGCGATCGGTAAAGTGCTCGGCATGCCTGAAAATATGCTCAAGCGCCAGCCGTTCCCGGGCCCGGGCCTGGCCATTCGTATCCTCGGGGATATTACCCCGGAGCGCCTGGAGATCGTCCGCGAAGCGGATGAGCGGGTACTCGAAGAGGTCAAGAGGGCCAATTTGTATAATGATATTTGGCAGTCGTTCGCAGTCCTTCTTCCGATCAAGACGGTCGGTGTTATGGGCGATCAGCGTACCTATGAAAATGTGATCGCGATCCGTGCGGTCAATAGTATCGACGGCATGACCGCCGACTGGGTGCAGTTGCCCTATGAGCTGTTGGCCAAAATGTCTAATCGCATTATTAACGAGGTACGCGGCGTTAATCGTGTGGTGTACGACATCAGTTCCAAGCCGCCGGCAACGATCGAGTGGGAATAATTATTGTTGAGTTAATGCAGCCCCGGGGGATATGCGTAGCGCATAACCTTCGGGGCTGTTTCTTCTGCTGATAGCTATGTCACAGTCTTTTGTCCATCTTCATGTCCATTCCCAATACAGCCTTCTTGATGGCGCCTGCCGCCTCAAAGACCTGGTGAGCAAGGCGGTCGAGAATCAGATGCCGGCGGTTGCCATGACGGATCACGGCAATATGTTCGGCACGATCGACTTTTACGAAGAAGCGACGCGCGCCGGTATCAAGCCCATTATCGGCTGTGAAGTGTATATGTCTCCGACGACGCGTTTCGATAAGACGGCGGCAGACCAAAAAAGCACAGCGCATCTCATCCTTCTGGCTAAAGACATGGCCGGATATAAGAACCTCATGAAGCTGGTGTCCATCGGCTATATGGAAGGGTTTTATTACAAGCCGCGGATCGATAAAGAAGTTTTAGCGAAACATGCGCTTGGGCTGATCGGGCTTTCCGCCTGCCTTAAAGGCGAAGTTGCCCAGAAGTTGATGGCCGGAAAGTACGACGAGGCGCGTGCGGTCGCGCTCGAGTACAAGAATATCTTTGCGCCCGGCGATTTTTACCTGGAGATGATGGACCACGGCCTGCCCGAACAGAAGATCGTGAATCAGGGGCTTGTTAAGCTGGCGGCAGAGCTGGACATTAAATATGTAGCCACGAATGATGTCCACTATCTCGAACTGCATCAGTATGAGGCGCACGAAGCGCTGTTGTGTATTCAGACGCAGACGACATTGACCGATCCTAAGCGTATGCGCATGAATTCCGACCAGTTTTATTTCAAGACGGCGGATGAAATGAACCGTTTGTTCGCCTGGGCGCCGGGTGCCGTGTCCAATGCCCTTGAGATCGCGGATAAATGCAATGTGAAGCTCGAATTCGGTAAATATCATGTGCCCCAGTTCCAAACGCCGAATGGTGAAACGACGGATGATTATCTGCGCACGCTGTGCATGGAAGGCGCGGCCGTGCGGTTCCCTGCCGGTATGCGTGAAGCGTATTTGAAGCAAATGGAATATGAGCTTACGGTCATTAAGGACCTTGGGTTCGTCGGATATTTCTTGATCGTCGGAGATTTCGTCAAGTACGCGCAGAGCCGGGGCATTCCGGTGGGCCCGGGCCGCGGTTCTGCCGCCGGAAGCCTTGTGAGTTATTTGCTTGGGATCACGGACCTTGACCCGATCGAGTATTTGCTTTCTTTTGAACGTTTTTTGAATCCGCAGCGCAAAAGCATGCCGGATATTGATATTGATTTCTGTTTCGAACGCCGCGGTGAGGTTATTGAATACGTGGCCCAAAAGTATGGCCGTGAAAATGTGGCTCAGATCATTACGTTCGGGACCATGCAGGCCAAGGCTGTGGTGCGCGATGTGGCGCGTGTGATGAGTTTCCCGTATGCGGATGCAGATGCGATCGCCAAACTGATCCCGAATGAATTGCATATAACGCTGGATAAGGCGATCGAGGCAGAGCCTAAATTAAGAGAGCAGATCGCGGCGGACGATGCGACGCGGAAACTTATCGAAGTCGCCAAAGTGCTTGAAGGATTGAATCGCCATGCCTCGATCCATGCCGCGGGCGTTGTTATTTCGGACAAGGCCCTCAGTGAATATGTGCCGCTGTACAAGTCGCCGGATGATCAGGTGATCACGTCGTTCACCATGTCGGGGATCGAAAAGATCGGGCTTCTCAAGATGGATTTTCTCGGGCTCAAGACCCTTACGCTCGTCGAAGATTGTTTGCATGTCATTCAGCAGAGCCGTGGGGAAACGATCGATATTCGCAAGATCCCGCTCGATGATAAGAAAGCGTATGCGCTGCTCGGCCGTGGGGAAAGTGCAGGCGTGTTCCAGCTGGAATCCGGGGGCATGAAAGACCTGCTCAAGCGCGTCAAGCCTGCGAATCTGGAAGATATTATTTCGATCCTGGCGCTGTACCGGCCCGGCCCTATGCAGAGCGGCATGATGGATGACTTTATCAAGCGCAAGCGGGGCGAGGCGCCGGTCAAGTATCCGCATCCCAAGCTCGAGGCAACGCTCAAGAACAGTTATGGCGTCGCGATCTATCAGGAACAGGTCATGCAAATGGCGTGCGTCCTGGCCGGGTTTTCCATGGCAGAGGCGGATAATCTCCGCCGGGCGATGTCCAAAAAGAAGCCGGAAGAGATGCAGAAGATGCGTGCCACGTTCGTGACCGGCTGCCGCAATATCAATCAGATCGAAGATGAAGAGGCGAATCGCCTGTTCGACGTGATCGATTTCTTTTCCGGGTATGGTTTTAACCGTTCACACTCTGCGGCGTATGCGATCGTTACGTATCGGACCGCGTATCTGAAAGCGAATTATCCGGTCGAATTCATGTGCGCGTTGCTCACGAATGAAAAAGATAATCTCGAGAAGATCGTTGAATATGTGCAGGAAGCCAAGGAAATGGGGCTTCGCGTACTCCCACCCGACGTGAATGCGAGCCGCGCTGTTTTTGCGGTCGCGGATACCAAGTCGATCCGCTACGGGTTCTTGGGGATCAAGAATGTGGGGGCGGCCGCGATCGAGCATTTGATGAAAGAGCGCGAAGCGCGCGGCCCGTTTGTGTCGCTGTTTGATTTTTGCCGGCGTTCAGACCTGCGCACGAGCAACCGCAAGGTCATTGAATCGCTGATCCGTTGCGGCGCGTTTGATTCGACCGGTGTTCGGCGCTCGCAGATGATGGCGGTGCTCGACCAGGCGCTCAATGCCGGGACATCGCTTAAAAAAGAAGTCGATGCCGGGCAATTTTCTTTCTTTTCAATGGGTGAGACGGCGGGTGGGTTTGAGGCTCAGCCTGAAGTGTTCCCGGATATCCGCGAATGGTCGCAACCGCAGCTCTTGTCGTCTGAAAAGGAATTGCTTGGATTTTATCTCAGCGGGCATCCGTTGGACAGATATAAGGTGGAAGTGGCTACGTTTACGAACGGAACGATCGGTACGCTCAAGCGCATGAGTGAAGGCCGTATGATCATCATGATCGGGCTTATTAATGCGATCAAGCTGACAGCTACGAAAAAGACCGGTGAGCGCATGGCGATTTTGGGCCTGGAAGACCTGGAAGGCCGCTGTGAGGCGGTCGTGTTCCCGAAGGCGTACCAGCAGGTGGCGGCTGCGATCAAGGGCGGCGCGGTGGTTGTGGTGAAGGGCAAGGTCAGCATGCGCGGCGAAATGGCGAATATTCTGGTTGACAGTTTACACGATATTAACGAAATTTACCGCCTGGTGACCCAGATCAGTATCGATACCACCAAAGTGACGCCGGATAAACTCGCGGTGATCAAGAAGAAGCTCGAACGTTTTCCAGGCAAGATCCCGGTCCATTTACAGCTGGATACCAGGAATTTCCGTAGTGTTGAGATCAAGGTCGGAAAAGAGCTCTACGTCTCTCCGAGTGAGATCCTCATGGATGAGATCAAGTCCGTAGTCGGCGAAAGCGGGTTTAAGGTCCAGATCTAGATCGGCAGGGTGTGTATAAAAATATTGACGGCGATGAGAAAGCTGTTAAGATTAAATCAGTAGGCAGCCGTTGTAGGCTGTCGGGCAATGAAGCTCGAATGCAATGTTATATTGCGTTCGGGCTTTTTTATTGGATGATATAAAACGCTTAATTTCCCTGAGGCTTGTTTGAATGTTTCAGGGAAAGCGGGGGAACCACACAGGGCCGTGAGGCCCGGGGGCGAATATCCGTTCTGGATTAGGGTCACACAACCCGAGCCCGTCAGCTAACCTCGTCAGCTCAACCACGTGGTCAAAAACCAAGGGTGAGCTCTTGGTTTTTTTATTAAATTAGGAGGCGGGTATGTCTTTTTTTAAAGCGGTTAAGAACGTTATTATCGGTCAAGCCAAAGATCCTCAGGATAAGCATGTTTTTCAACACCTGTCGCTCATTGCAGTTCTGGCATGGGTCGGGCTGGGTGCGGACGGGCTGTCTTCTTCCTGTTATGGGCCGGAAGAGGCGTTCTTGGCGCTTCATGGGCATCCTTATTTGGGGATATTTGTGGCGATCCTGACCGCGCTAACAGTGTTCGTGGTCAGTGCGAGTTATTCTCAGATCATTGAGCTTTTTCCGTCGGGTGGCGGTGGGTATCTGGTGGCGAGCAAACTGATCAATCCGACGGTCGGAATGGTGTCCGGTTGCGCGCTGTTGATCGACTATGTGCTCACGATCGCTATTTCTATTGTCAGCGGCATGGCCGCTCTGTTCAGTTTCTTTCCTGCGGATTGGCAGGTGTATCTTGTGCCGTGTTCTTTAGTGGGGGTTTTTTTACTCATGCTCATGAATATGCGCGGCGTGAAAGAAACAGTTGTGCCATTGACCCCGGTTTTTATGATCTTTGTGCTGACGCATATTTTCGTGATCGTTTATGCTCTTTTGACCCACGTAGGGCAAGTGCCGCAAATGATGCATGCCGGGTTGGGGGATGTCCGGGCTGTAACCGCGGATGTGGGCTGGTTCGGCCTGTTGTTTTTGATATTGCGTGCATACAGCCTCGGAGCGGGAACCTTCACCGGGATCGAAGCGGTATCAAACGGCTTGCCGATCCTGCGTGAGCCGCGGGTGGTCACAGGAAAGAAGACAATGCAATATATGGCGGTTTCTCTGGCAGTGACCGTGGCTGGGCTGATGATCGCGTATCTTCTTTTTAATGTGCAACACGTTGAAGGCAAGACGTTGAATGCGGTGCTGCTGGAGAATATGACCGTTTCATGGGGGCCGTGGGGGCATGTGTTTTTGCTGGTGACCCTGGTTTCAGAAGCCATGCTGCTTTTTGTAGCGGCACAGGCGGGATTTCTGGATGGCCCGCGGGTCTTGTCGAATATGGCGATCGACCGTTGGGCGCCAACGCGTTTTTCAAGCCTGAGCGACAGGCTGGTGACCCAGAATGGCGTTATTCTGATGGGCTCGGCGGCACTGCTCACGGTCTTTTTAACGAAAGGGTCGCTACACCTTCTGGTCGTCCTGTACAGTATCAACGTATTCATTACGTTCTGCCTGTCTCAGGCAGGAATGGTGCGGCACTGGTGGGATGTTCGTCGAGGGGACAGGCAATGGCTCAAGAAGCTGGGAGTGAACGGCATAGGTTTTATCATGACAGCGTTCATTTTGATCACGATGGTGGCGTTGAAATTTAACGAAGGTGGGTGGGTAACGCTTCTCATTACGGCAGCGCTGGTCGTCGTCGCGATCATGATCCGTGCGCATTACAGGCATACGTTGCATTTATTAAAGCGCTTGAACATCCTTGTGGAGACCGTGGCCAGTACGATCGGGCAGAATTCCGGGGTCCCGGGCAAGCTTGATCGGAATGCGCAAACAGCGGTTATTCTTGTCAACGGGTTTAACGGCTTGGGTTTGCATACGTTGATGGGCGTGATCCGCAGTTTCGGGATCGGTTTCAAGAATTTTGTATTTCTTCAGGTGGGGGTCGTTGATGCGGGTAATTTTAAGGGTGTCGAGGCCGTGGAAGCGCTTCAGGCGTCTGTCAGGAAAGATCTTGAAAAGTATGTTGAGTTCATGCATAGCCATGGGTATTACGCCGAGGCGGTGTCATGTTTTGGCACAGATGTTGTTGAAGAAGTGGAAAAAGTATCCGATACGCTCATGAAGCGCCTGCCAGGTGTTGTGTATTTTGGCGGGCAACTGGTATTTCCAAGGGAGAATATTGCGACGCGCTGGCTTCACAATTATACGGTTTTTGCAATTCAGCGCAGGCTTTATCATAAAGGCAGGTCATTTGTTATTTTACCGATACGCGTTGACAGGTAGTCTTAGTGTGCATTGATGGCCCCTTAATTCGCTTGACACTATAAGTCCTTGTTGGTACGATAGTTGCAAAATTTCAGGAGGCCTCTTGTTATGACGAAAAAAGACATCGTACTGAAGATCACGGACATGACCGGCATTAAGCAGGTCGATGTGAAGCGCATTGTTCAAAAGACGTTCGACGTGATTGTCGAGGCGCTTAACCGTAACGAGAAGGTGGAGTTGCGTAATTTTGGCGTGTTCAAGATCAAGGAGCGCAAGGCACGTTTTGGCCGCAATCCTCGGACAGGCGCCAGCGTTCCGGTTCCGCCGCGTCGTGTGGTGGTATTTAAACCCGGCCTTGAGATGAAACAAAAGATCAAGTAACCGTGCAGAATATATCTAATCCCCGCGGTACATCCGACATCCTTCCCGACCAGGTCCCGGCATGGGAATATTTGGAATTAAATGCGCGAACTCTTTTAAAGGCATATGGTTATCGTGAGATCCGTACGCCTGTGTTTGAAGATGTCGCGTTGTTCAAGCGTTCTCTCGGCGAAACAACCGAGGTGGTGAACAAGCAACTTTTAGAAGTTAAATCCCAGCGGTCAGATTCAAATGATGATGCGGCCTTTGCCCTTCGCCCAGAAGGAACGGCGCCGGTTGTCCGTGCCTACAATCAATATAATCTCGGCCGCGACGAATTTTTATCCAAGCTTTTTTATGTTGGCCCCATGTTTCGCGGTGAACGTCCGCAGAAGGGGCGCTTGCGTCAGTTCCATCAGATCGGCGCTGAGGCGATCGGCCGCGGCGCGAATCATCCGTTGCTCGATGCCGAGATGATCGGGCTGGCAGTTGCTTTGCTTAAAGCCTTTGGCTTGAACAACTTTAAACTCAAGATCAATTCTCTGGGAAGCGCCGAGGATAAACAGAATTTTGCGGCGTGGCTCAGGCAGGAGCTGAAGGACAAGATCGAGCATTTGGGTGAAGATGTCAAGAATCAGTATGAGCGTAATGTGTTCCGTCTCCTGGATTCCAAAGATGAAGCGGTCAAGGCGATCATAGCGGGGCTGAATATCGGCACGCAGCATTTATCCGCGACTGGGCTTAAATATTTTGAAGATGTGAAAAAGGGGCTGGATCAGCTGGGTGTTGCGTATGAAGTTTCTTCGAATCTGGTGCGCGGGCTTGATTATTACACGCATACGGTCTTTGAAATTTCTTATGCCGGGCTTGGCGCGCAGGATGCCATCGGTGCCGGCGGGCGGTATAATGGTTTGATCGAACAATTGGGCGGCGGGGATCGCCGTCAGCCGGAACAGACCGGGGCTATTGGGTTTGCGTTGGGCATGGAGCGTATTTTGCTGGCACTCGAAGCGGATGGCAAATTGCCGTCTGCCAAGCGCGGCCTGACTGTGTTCATTGTCACGAACGCGGAAGAATTGGAAGTGCAGGCATTCGCATTGCTTGACATTTTACGCAAGAACGGCATCAGCGCGGATATGGATTTCGGGCGGGGACGGGCGTTTAAAAAGCAGTTTGATCAGGCCAATAAATTAAATGCGTCTTTTGTGTTGATTTTAGGGCAGGAAGAGGCTAAAAATCAGACTATCAGTATTAAGGATATGGCGACCGGAGAGCAAAAGGCTGTCCCGGCCAGTACGATCGTTGAACATATAAAAAATGTTTTGAAAGGGTAGTCATCATGTTGCGTACGCATACTTGTGGAGAACTTCGTCCAACACATAAAGATCAGGAAGTGGTCTTGACCGGCTGGGTCCATCGCCGCCGTGATCATGGGAAACTTATTTTTATTGATATCCGCGACCGTTATGGTGTGACGCAGGTTGTGTTCGTTCCGTCGGTGGCGAAAGAGGCGCATAACAATGCCCAGAAGCTCGGGCCTGAGTTTGTGGTGCGCATTAAAGGGCAGGTCAATGTCCGCCCGGACAAGAATGCGAATCCTGATCTGGCGACCGGCGGCGTTGAGCTGTTGGCCAAAGAGCTTGAGATCTTGAATGAGAGCAAAGTCCCGGTGTTCGAGATCGACGGGGATGTTGACGTCGAGGTGAATGAGGAAACGCGTTTGACCTATCGCTATCTGGATATCCGCCGTGCGAAGATCCGCGAGTCCTTGCTCATGCGCCATAAGCTGTCGAATACCGTGCGCGCATTTTTGAACGCGGAGAATTTCTGCGAGGTCGAAACGCCGGTCTTGACAAAATCAACGCCCGAGGGCGCGCGCGATTTCTTGGTGCCGTCACGGATGAACCAGGGCCAGTTCTATGCGCTGCCGCAGTCGCCGCAGTTGTTCAAACAGCTTCTTATGGTCTCGGGCATGGATCGTTATTATCAGATCGTGAAGTGTTTCCGTGACGAGGATTTGCGTTCGGACCGTCAGCCGGAATTTACCCAGATCGATATGGAAATGTCTTTTGTCGACGAAGAAGATGTGTACGCGCTTACAGAGCGCATGTTCCAGAAGGTGCTGAAAGAGGTCAAGGGGATCGACCTGCCTATTCCGTTCCCGCGTATGTCGCATGCCGAGGCCATGGCCAAGTACGGCTGTGACAAGCCGGATATCCGCAAGGACAAGAATGATCCTAATGAATTCGCGTTCCTGTGGGTCACGGAATTTCCGCTGTTCAAATGGAACGCGGAAGAGAAGCGCTGGGACAGCGAGCATCATCCCTTCACGTCGGTGCATCCGGACGATGTGGGCAGGCTTGATGGTACGGATCTGAATAATATCCGTTCGCGTGCGTATGATCTGGTCTTGAACGGCAATGAGATCGGTTCGGGTTCGATCCGTATCCACCGCCGTGAAATGCAGAAGCGTATTTTTGATATTATCGGCATTGCGCCCGAAGAGATCGAGAGCCGGTTCGGATTTTTACTGCGCGCTTTTGAGTATGGCGCGCCGCCGCACGCGGGAGTCGCGTATGGTTTGGACCGTCTGGTGGCTATTTTGTCCGGGCTTGATTCGATCCGCGACACGATCGCATTCCCGAAAACCCAAAAAGGGTCATGTCCGCTGTCATCGGCGCCCTCAGCGGTAAATGACAAACAGCTGCAGGAGCTCGGGGTTGCTGTCCTGAAAAAGAGCAAAGGGGCGTAAGCCGTTTTGCAGAGGAGGGTTTATGGGTAAAAAATTATGGATGTTGGCGGGTATTGGCATGCTGTCGTTCGGGCTGATCGGTTGTGTCCAGACGCGTACGTATGTCATGGAAAAAGAGCGTGTGGACCAGGATATCCCGGGCCAGCCGGCGCCTGCTACGCCCAAAACGCGCCAGGTCGTGGTGTTTGAGGTCGTTGAGAAAGATAAGAAAACACCGGATCAGGTGACAACGACGGAAACAAAGGCCATGGATAAATCCGACAGCGCCAAAACCAAGGTTGTCACCGAGGCGCATGATACCGTGATCGTCCACGAGGGCAACTTTACGTTCCCAAAAATGACGACGGAAATGCTGACCAAGAACGGCACAGCCGCAGCACCCGGCGCGCCGCTCCCGGAAACGTACACGGTCCAGAAGGACGATACACTGCAGAAGATTTCCAAGAAACTATATGGTTCGTTCAGTAAATGGACTAAGATTTATGATGCGAACAAGGATGTCATTAAAGATCCGAATTTTGTAAAGCCGGGCGTTGTGCTTAAGGTCCCGGCGCTTGAAGCGCCTGCGGCGCCCGTTGTATCTGTTGCGCCTGTGGCTGTTCCCGAGCAACCTGTGGACGTTCAAAAATAAAAAGGAGACCTCCGCGCATGATCCTTAACCTCAAGTTTGACGGCAACCATGATATTCAGCTGTTGTTCGGAAAGTACGACGAGAATTTAAAGACCATTGAGAAAGAATTCAATGTCCGTATTTATCGAACGCAGGAGGGTTTAAGGGTTGACGGCCATGACGACAAGGTGAATCAGGTCGGGGAGCTTTTTAATTACCTTTTAGGGATCGCGAAAAGCGGCCGCGTGGTCAAGAAGCGCGATATTCTTTACGCGACACGCGTTGCCGAACAGGAAAAGGAAGGCGGCCTCAAGCGCCTTGCCAAGGAAAAGATCGAACTGCCGATCAAAGGCGGCTTGATCACGCCCAAGACCAAAGGGCAGATCGAGTACGTCGAGGCGATCAAGAAATACGATATTGTTTTTGGTATTGGCCCGGCGGGTACGGGCAAAACGTATCTCGCGATGGCCATGGCGGTGAACGCACTCAAGAAAAGCCTGGTGCGCCGTATTATTCTCACGCGTCCTGCCGTTGAGGCGGGCGAGAACCTGGGGTATTTGCCCGGCGAGCTCGAGCAGAAGGTCATGCCGTATTTAAGGCCGCTGTATGACGCGCTCTATGAAATGCTCGAGCCGGAAAAGGTAGAACAGTATTTTGATCAGGGGATCATTGAGGTGGCGCCCCTGGCGTATATGCGCGGACGCACGTTTAACGAAGCGTTCGTGATCCTGGATGAAGCGCAGAATTCAACGCCTGAGCAGATGAAGATGTTCTTGACGCGACTTGGGTTTGATTCTAAGACGGTTGTGACCGGGGATATTACGCAAAGCGACTTGCCCGAGAATCAGACGATCGGCCTGGTGGATGCCGAGCGCGTCCTGGGCCATGTCGAAGAGATCAAGTTCGTGCATTTGACCGGGGAAGATACGGTCCGCCACGAGCTGGTCCAGAAGATCATTGAGGCCTATGATCGAAATCATAAAGATAAAGAAAGATAAGATCTTTTCCGCGATTATTGTTTTTCTCCTCCTTACCGGGTATTGCCTGGTGGCGGGGTTGTCGCTTATTATTCCGCTGTTGCTTCTTACCTATGGTTTTCATCTGATCCTGTTCAAGCGTGCGGATTCCCGACGGCTTCTTCATTTAAGCTTGCTTCTTGTCCTGGTGGTGGCCGGTGCTTTTGCTATGACCCAGTATTCGCGGTTCTGCCCGTATTTTGTGCCGGTGGCCAGTGTCGCCATGCTCACCATGCTTCTCTTTAATGACCTGCAGTTATCTTTTTCTATGTCCTTTATGGCCAGTTCCCTGGTGGCTTTGACGGTCGGGGTGAGCCTGGATTATATGCTGGTCATGTTTATCGGCGGGCTTGTGGGGGCGTATGCGGTGCGTGATGCGCGGACGCGCGGAGCGGTCTTGTGGGCGGGGCTCATGGTGGGCGCGGTGCAGGCCCTGGGTTTCTTTCTTGCGCACCCGGGTTGGTCGAAAGAACTTTTTATAGATGATATGCGCCCGCTGTTGATCAACGGGTTCCTGGTGGCCGGGTTTGTCCTGGCGACGCTTAAATTATTTGAGATCCTGTTCGGCGAGCTCACGAGTTTCAGCCTGCTGGAACTTTCGGATTCGCTGAATCAACCGCTGTTAAAGCGCCTGGCCTTTGAAGCGCCGGGGACGTATCATCATTCGCTGGTCTTAAGCAATCTCGCCGGAGCGGCCGCGGATGCGATCGGCGCTAACGCGCTCTTAACGCGCGTGGGTGCGTATTATCACGATATTGGCAAGCTGGAGAAGCCCGAATATTTTACGGAAAATCAGATGATGGCCGACAACAAGCACGACGAGCTTGAGCCGTCCATGAGCCGGCTGGTCATTTTGAACCATGTGAAAGAGGGCGTTGAGACTGCGTTGAAGCACAAGTTAAGCCCGCGTATCATTGATTTTATCCAGCAGCATCATGGTACGAGCGTTATCCATTATTTTTATCAGAAAGCGCTCGAGGGCGAAGAAGCAGAGGCTGTGCACGAAGAGAATTATCGTTATCCGGGCCCCAAGCCCCGCAGTAGGGAGGTCGCGATCGTGCTTTTGGCGGATTCGGTGGAAGGGGCCACGCGCGCTATGGATGAGCATACCCCGACCAGGATCGATGAGGTTGTCCGCAAAGTCGTGAATAATAAATTCATTGACGGGCAGCTCGATGAATGTAATCTCACCTTACGCGAGATCGAAGCCATTTGCACCACGTTCTCGCGCGTCCTGAGCGCTATGTATCATGTGCGCGTCAAATATCCCAATCCGAATAAAAATGGCCATTAAAAGCGGGGAGCAGGGAGCAGGGAGCAGGGAAAGCCTGCACGTCAGCCTGAGCCCGAAGGGCGAAGGATCCCTTGCATTGGATACGCATGTTATTTGTATTGCCGCGCGGGACATGCTTAAGAAATGTGGTGTCCGCAGGGCACGCCTTTCGATCGTCCTTTTATCCGATAAAGCCATGCGTGCGCTGAATAAAAAAGCGCTCGGGCATGATTATGTCACGGATGTGATCACGTTTGATCTTTCATCGGATGTGCTGGAAGGCGAGATCTATGTTTGCCCCGGCGAGGCGAAGCGCAATGCCGCGTTGTATGGCGAGCCTGTTGAGCGCGAGTTGTTGCGTTATGTGGCGCATGGGATTTTGCATTTGTCAGGATTTGACGACGCGTCGGATAAAGAACGTTTGCACATGCGCATAGAAGAAGATAGATTATTAAAAAGTTGTTCGTAGGGGCCGGCGTTGCGTCGGCCCGGTATTTTTTATGGCCATTATTTCTACAGAAGCCATTGTCCTGCGCTCCCTGGACCACCGCGAGACGAGTAAATTCGTTTTTCTGCTTACCAAAAAATGCGGCAAGGTGCTTGGGGTTCTCAAAGGCATCCGCAAGGATCCGCGTAAGTTCGGTTCTTCCGTCGACAAATTCTCCGTGAATGATATTGTGTTCTATCAGTACCGCGACAGCGAAGTGCATCTGGTCAGCCAATGCGACATGAAAGAATTCTTTCCTGAAGTGCGCCTCGACGCGAAGAAGATCCTGGCCGCGGAATATGCGGCGGAGCTGGTGAACAAGATCCTGCCGCTTGAGGAGCCGAATCCGGGTGTGTATGACCTGCTCTTGAATTATCTGCGCGCGCTGGGGGGCGAAAAGGACCTGGGCCGGCTGGTGCATATGTTCCAGATCAAACTTTTGGCGCTGTCGGGTTTTCGGCCGCATATTGATTCGTGTGTGGCGTGCGGGGCCGGGGTCAAGGATCAGGCGCGTTTCAGTATGGTGCGCGGCGGCCTGGTATGCCCGAAATGCCGCGTGCCCGATGCCGCGCTCGTGCCGATCTCGGCGGGTGCGGTCGCGTCATTATTGTATATTGAAAAAAAGAATTGGGCGGCTTGCCAGCGCCTGAGCATCCCGCCGGCGATCAAGCGGGAGCTTAAGTACATTCTCAATAATTTCCTCATTTTTCATCTCGAGAAGAATATCCGCTCGGCCAAGTATCTGTGATGAACGGTTTGGCAATGGGTTGGCCGTTCGTAATTGTTTGGAAAATTGAAAGAATTAATATTTGCAGATCCA
>JADFWS010000129.1 GCA_015234065.1 Candidatus Omnitrophota bacterium | reverse complement strand
GCCGCCGCTGCGTTCCCGGCATTGTTGATCCGTGATATCAAGGTCACGAATGCATCCCTGACTTATATAGATGAAGCGCTTTCACCCAGGTTTGAACTTTCAGCCGAGCATCTGGACCTCTCTGTCCGGAATTTTTCTTTGACGGATGTTTTTGATATGGCGTTGAAAGCCGCTGTTTTTTCATCTGCCCAGGATATCGATGCGGTGTTGCATGTCAAGCTGGACCTCTTGAAGCCCGGGGTTCAGTTGACGGATGTCAAGATTACGATTGATCGTTCCAAGATACAGGTGGCCCGGTTGGTTGAGGCGCTGCCCATGCTTAAACCTGTCGGCCTGAAGGATCCTTTGAAAGGCGTTGTGAAGATAACGTCAACGGAAATAAGCGCCGGTGTTAAGGGCCTTGTAGCGCTTAAAGCCGAGGCGGCGCTCGAGAACGGGAATTTTCTGTCGACACTTCTGCCGGTGGAACTTGAAAATATTTCGGCAAAGATTCTCCTGGATGAAAAGAATATTGAGTTAAAGGAATTCAAGGCAGGCTTTGCGGGAGGGGCCGTTACGGGTACGGCGATGGTCAAAGATTATCTTTCCGCCATGGCCATCTCTGGTGTGTTTAAGGCAGAAGGGGTCAATACGGAAAAGGTTTTGGCTCCGTACAAGCTTCCTCTGGCCGTTACAGGCAAGGCATTTGTTGACGCGACTTTTAAGGCGGCCGGGACAGCTCCGGTGCAGATCGTCGCTTCTTTTGAGGCGACAGCTACGGCGGATGTGCGGGATGGCGCGTTAAAGGGCGGGAGCCCGCTTAAGATCGCGCTTAGCAGTATTCCGATGCTGCCAGATCTATGGGGTTCGATCGAAGCGGATCTTCCGCCGGAAACACAGGCAGATGCGCAAAGCGGTGTGACGCAGATCGAATCGTGCCATGTCGAGGCTCATGTCAAGGGCATGACCGCCACGTTGGATAAGGCGACGCTTGTGACACGCGATTTTTCGGCTAATGTAACGGGCATGATCGATCTTCCGGATGAGCTTGACCTGAAGGCGGCTGTTTATATTCAACCGAAACTTGCCGCGGTCTTGACGGCAAAAGTGCCGGATCTGGCGGCATTAAAGGATGATGACGCGCGCGTGTATCTTCCGATGACAATTACGGGGGCCATGACAAGGCCTGGGGTTCAGCCGGATATGAAATACCTTTCTAAAAAACTGATCATGTCGCGCGGCAAGAATGAGATACAGAAAGTGCTTGGTAACGGGCCTGAGGCACAGGCTGTGGGCCAGGCGGTTGATGCGCTGTTCGGGATTTTGCAGAAGAAATAAGCTTGTCAGTCGACGGGCTTGACGTTATACTGAATAAAATTTCGTTCTTTTCCCGGTATGGAGGCTTGTGTATGTTCAATGAAGACGGAGTTCGCCGTCATGCGCGTATCAGGGAAGCGATTCCGGTCCGCTGGCGCGCGCTTGATTCCGATCATGCGCAGGAAGGAATGATCCGGAATCTGAGCATATCAGGAATGCTTCTGGAAGGTCGTGTCCATGCGCCTCTTGCCAAGAACGGGTTTCTTGATATAGAATCATTGGATATGGAGGGCGCTTCTTTTATTCCACGGCGGGCCAAGATCATGTGGAAGAAATCTGCCCAGTCTGACAAAGGATATTTTTCTTGCGGGCTTGAGTTTGTGGCTTTGGATCCGGCCGTCGGGAGTTCTCTGGAGGCTCGCGTGGAGGCCAGGGTCACGAGCATGTCAGAGGGTGTTGATTTCAATGTTCTTGAAAAATATTTAGGGAATGCAGAGAACCGGACATAGTTTATGAAATCCGCGTCTGAGGGATGCGGTTTTTTTGGCGGAACATTAAGAAGGCAAGTGAGCGGTATGGTAGAATCCAAAAAACAGAAAAAGATCACAGGGATCGTGTTGCTCGTCATTATGGGCGTGATGACCGTGTACATGCTTATTGTATGGGTATTTAATTATAAAACACTTGAGAAAGCGGTCGATGTGCTGGATAAGACGGCGGTCTCTCAGGCGCAGAATGTGCGTTATTATTCCAATGAGTACAAGGTGACGAAGGTGAAGCTGGACGAAACAACCGCCAAGCTGGTGCAGATCACGGCCGAGCTTGAAGCGGCGAATGCCGAGCTTTCAACGGCGCGCCAGGAAGTGGCGTCATTGCAACAGGTGAATGATCAGATCAAGGCGGATATTCAGACATTGGAGCATTTTAAGGCTAAAGCTCTTTCCAAGGGCGAGGCGCTTGAAAATATGATCATGGTCTTTAAAAAGAAGAACAAGGAATTGGATATTCAATTGCAGGGTGTCCGCAAAGAGCTCGCGGTGTTTCAACCCGAGATCGGCGACCTGAATGAGGGAAAGGCCAAGATCCAGAATTTCAAGGATCATATCAATATGGTCAAGAGGAATATGCACGGGATCAAGGTCAAGGCCTGGGAGGCCAAGGTTTCGGCGCAGAAAGAGCGGGATCGTGTTGAGGAGCTTTACGGTAACAATGGGTATCTTGTGAAGAATGGCAAAGATCAGTCGGTTGTCATTAATGGCAAGAAGATCGATATCCGGGTCGAACTTAAGTAATTTATCGAGGTTTTTTTTCTGAAAGAGAAAGCGAAGCTGATTTCTGGCTTCGCTTTTTTGTTCTTTATGAATATTATATTGAAAGTGGTCCCCGGGGCTAAAAAGAATGTTTTTAAGGACGAGAATGGCACGGTAAAGGTGTATCTGACAGCGCCCGCGGTCGATGGCAAGGCGAATGCCGCGCTGGTGAAATTCCTGGCTGTTCATTATGGCGTGCGAGGTTCCGCCATCGAGATAATAAAGGGATTGAAAAGTAGAAATAAAGTTATTAATATAAATGATCACGGGCGGGCATAAAGTTCGCTGCTACGTTTATTTTTTGGAGGCAACATGACATTAGAAGAGCGTATTAATAAAGATTATATTGCGGCTATGAAGGCCAGGGATTCTGTCCGGTCGACCGCTTTGAGCTTTCTGCGCGCGCAGATCAAGCAGGTCCTGGTCGACAAGCGGCTGGAAAAGCTTGAGGACAGTGAAACGCTGGCGATCATTAAAAAACAGGTCAAACAGCGCCTTGATTCGATCGATCAGTTCGGAAAAGGGAACAGGCAGGATCTTGTGGCCAAGGAAACGGTAGAGCTTGAGATCCTCAAGGCATATATTCCTGTTGAGATGGCTCTGGATGAGGTTAAAGCCCTGGTTGATGCCGCGATCAAGGAGCTCGGGGTTGTATCCATGAAAGATATGGGGCTTGTGATGAAAGCCGCCCGCGATAAAGTCGCCGGGCGTGCGGATGGGAAACTTGTCAGTGAGCTGGTGAAAGAAAGATTAGCGGCGTTATGATGTCCTGGAAAGCTCAGCGTTGTTGGGGGTGTATTGCCGGTGGAGCGATCGTTCTTGTTGCGCTTTTCTTCTGGTTTTCCTCCTGTTATGTGGTTCCGGTCGTCATGTATCATGCGATCGGATCACCCGATCTTGTAAGCGACCTTAACAATGTTGATCCCGCTGTTTTTGAACGTCAGATGGCTTTTTTGAAAGAGCATCATTACCGGGTGATCCCGGTCAGCGAATACGCCGATGGTATCAGGGCCGGAAAGCGATTTTCGCATGATACGGTTGTGATCACATTTGATGACGGGTATCTGGATAATTATGAAAAGGCATATCCGGTCCTTAAAAAATACGGGTTTCCGGCGGTGATCTTTGTTGGCGTTGATAATGTGGGCACCAAAGGCCGCATGACATGGGATCAACTGCG
>JADFWS010000128.1 GCA_015234065.1 Candidatus Omnitrophota bacterium | reverse complement strand
AAAGGAAGGCATTAATAACGACCCAAAGAACTGCGTTCCTCTTAAAAAGATCGACAACGCACTTGCTTGGTCGTACCCGGAATACAGGATCGTGGTGACCAAAAAAGTTTCTACTTGTGAGAATCTTTGTGAGCTTTTTCATGAGCTTCTTAAAGACAAGATGCCCATAAAGAAAATTACTTTTCGCTCATCTTCTATGAACGCGGCATCGAAAGAGTTTAAGTAAAAAACGCCATAGTAGAAGTGCGATTCCACGCGTATTAGTGCGGCAATTGTGGGCGGCGGTAAAAAAGGAACCAAATCCGGCGATGGTGGTCCCGGTGGGGCGCGCGGCGGTTTAAACGGGACCAGGCAACAATTTTCTCTCTCCAGTTCATCCTCTCTTCCAAATTCGTAACGCGCATCAAATTTAGCTAAAACATGTCATCCTTGCTGTCATGGAGATTACTCATGACAGACCACGTTCGTAAACAATGCCCTGCCTGCAAGAAAAAATTCTTACCAGATCCACGAGTTGGCGACCGCCAGAAATACTGCTCACGACCAGAATGTCAAACCAGTCGTCAGCGTGCCAATGAACGTACTTGGCGACAATTAAATCCTGATTGTGTGACGGCCCAGCGCAAGAAATGGCATCAAAAACACCCTGGGTACATATCTGGATGGCGACTAAACCATTCTGCTTCAGTTCGGCGAAACCGTAAGTTCATGCAAGTGTATATGCGACGAAGACGTCGTGAGCAAATGTTTGATAAGAGCAAGGAGTGGCGTTCACAAGTTATTCGGGATAGAGGGGTTATATACATGAGTCGCGAGAGAACATGGTTTTTAGTGCGTTTGAAAAGAGCAAGTCGATTGTCAGCGGCATGGGGTGACGGCTATGCTGAGGGCCGTGTTCGATCTGGCCCGGTGCGATTGCCGCAGGGGCGGCTGTATAACATTACGGGGGTACGATGAAAAACGATGACGTGATCATTCAACAGGTATTACATCTGCGGGATGTCGAGAAACTTTCATTGCGGCAGATCGCGCAACAGATCGGGATCGATCGCAAACGGGCGCGTCGGATCTTATACGCATCGCAAGCAGCCCCCGCAATAGTTGTTAAGAAAGGCAAGGTAGACTCGTTCATGTCCTTGATCGGTGAATGGTACAGCAAATACCCTCACTTGCAGGCGCAGCAGGTATTCGAACGTTTAAAGAATTATGGTTACACCGGCGGATATACAAGCGTCAAGCTGGCGACGTTGGAATACCGCCAGCCGAAGGAAACCGCCTATCATCCGCTGGTGTTCCATCCCGGACAGGAAGCGCAGGTGGATTGGTTCTTTTTTAATCATGAACGGATGGGCATGGTGGCGGGGTTCCTGTATGTGTTGTCATATTCGCGGTATGCCTGGGGCATCTTTTATCCCCGGTCAGGGTTCGAGTTCTTTTTAGCCGGGCATCTGGAATGTTATAAACATCTGGGTGGCCTAGCCCGCACGCAACGATACGACAATCTCAAAAGCGCGGTTCTCCGGCGAAAGCCGCAGATCGAATATAATCCGCAGTTCATGGACTTTGCGCGGTTCTATGGGTTCTCGGTGCATGCGTGCAATCCGTATAGCGGCAACGAGAAAGGCCGGGTGGAGCGATTGATCCGGGACATTCGTGTGTTCCTGGAGACGGAGTCATTCATTGATCTGGCGGATCTGAACCGGAAGTTCCATGCCTGGCTTGAGCGGCGCAACAATACGGAGCACCGCTCGACCAGGCAAACGCCCCAAAGCCTGCTTGGAAAAGAAAATCTTCTAAAACTTCCGGTGAATGTGTATCTGGCCAGGCGGGTTGTTCCAGCGCGGGTATCGAAGACGGCACTGGTCGAGTTCGAGACGAACCGATATTCGGTGCCTTCGAGCTGCGTGAGCAAGATGGTCGATGTTACGGCATACCCCGGGCTGATCGAGATATATCTTTCAGGCCAGAAAGTAGCCACGCACAAGCGATGTTTTAGCCGGATACAAATGATCCAGAATCCACTACATGCTGAGCGGCTGCTGGATCGTTCGCCGAAATTCCAGCAGGAGCGGGTGCGTCAGTTGATCGCGGGGATGGATCCGGCGTTGCGGTCATTCCTGGAACAACAGGAAGACGAAGATGCGCAGCAACACGCGGCATATCAAATATTCCAGCTGATCAAGACACACTCCAGAGCGACGGTGCTCTCCGCGGTCCGGGAGCTTAACGGCATGAACTGCGCGAAGATCAAAGCGCTTGTCAGCCTTTTATGTGTGCCCTGCGTGCAGGATCCACCGGCGGTATGGCCCAAGGATACGAGATTATTAACCCTGAATTATCAGGAAAGGAAATTAACAGATTATGACCCGGATACAAGACATGTACAAGGCGCTTAAATTCGTCTCGGAGGCGTCGAGCCTCAGTGAAGCGCAGATCAAGTTGTTGGCCCCCATCCTGAACGAAGAGATCGGCGCGCGTGAGGCCAACAGGATCAAGCGCCTTCTTCACCGTTCAGGACTGAAGCCCATTAAGAAGCTGGAGGACTTTGACTGGAAGTTTAATCCAAAACTGCCGCGCGAAGAGATCATGCGCATGATCGAGACATCATGGCATAAAGATAATCGAAACTTCATGCTGATCGGTCCCGGCGGCGTTGGCAAGACTCATCTGGCTAAGGCCACCTGTTATAAAGCGATCATGCAGGGCATCCCAGCGGTCTGTATTACCTGTCACGACTTAATCAATAAGATCAAACAGTCTCGCAATAAGAACGCCACGCTGGACTATTATGCCAACATCAAGATCCTGTGCATCGACGAGATCGGCTATGTCTTCCCGGACCCGAAAGAGGCCAACGAAATATTCCAGATCATCTCAAAACGCTCTGAACTTGCGTCGACGATCATCACGACAAACCTGATCCCGTCGCAGTGGGGCAAGATCTTCGAAGCCGCCACAGCGACAGCGATCCTTGATCGTCTGAGTTTTAACGGGAGTTTTATTACCTGTGAAGGGCGGTCCTATCGAAGCAAAAAGTGATCATCCGCGCGTCGCGCCTATACCGGAAAGACATTCAGGAGGGATTCTGTCATTCGGATAACCTTACTACGCGCTAAGCCATGCTCAACACGGGACCACGGCCGCCGTAATTGGCCCCGTTCTGACCGCCGCCAACACGTCTGCCAATTCCGTCGCGGTCTTGGCTCTTAAGGCTTGAAACAATTCAAAATTCTCCCTTTTCCTGATGTCTAAACATTTTTCCTTGGGGACCAGCCGTTTAAACTCGTCATTAAAAATTTTGTCCTCCTCTTGGGTTGTAGCTATCGGCCCCGCAAAAATCACTGGCATTTCAAGACCATCCCTCTCAAAGACAACGGCTTTAAACGCGGCCGCTGCTTTAAGAATTTTCTCATTGAGCATTCTTGCTTCCCGGGAATGCTCGTCCATTTTGTTTTGACACTCAACAACCTTCCGCGCGTTTTCCTTGACCTTCATGTCCCGAAGCAAACCAGTTAAATCATCAATGGCCGACTCCGTTGCTGTTAATTCGCGCTGAATATTTTCTTCGGCCCGGTCTGCCTCCTGAATCTGCTTCTCGGCCACTTCCTCACCCATGATCCGATTTTTGCGAAGCCCCAGCGACACCTGCTTGGCCTGTTCCAACGCTGCCTTTAACTGCGGGACCGTCTTGTCCTGTAAAAACACGATCTTCGACGCTGCTTTCTCCACCGTTAAGCCCATTTTAAATAACCCAATCATGTTGCCCCTCCTCGTTCTGAACCGTTGATGTTGAATTGATTTCATCCCTGTACTTATTTTTGGCAAAGCCGTCAAT
>JADFWS010000127.1 GCA_015234065.1 Candidatus Omnitrophota bacterium | reverse complement strand
CACTTATTGTGTCGTTGATTCTTCTTGTGCCCTTGTTGGTTATTACTCAAGGTTTGTTTAGTCTTGTTATTTTTGGGCTGATAGTATTTATTATTATTAAAAGTGTGTGTAAAAGTTGGATCTTAAATCCGCATATTAATTCTTGTTGCAAAATTTTATACGGGTTTAATAGGGGAATAATTAGTTTGGGACTCATATTTGTGTTTTGTGGAGGTGTATTTAAAGCTCTTGGCAACAGTAAGAATAAACTTGGGTATGTGTCGGATTTTATTACAAGAGGTGAGGGTCTGATGGAAATCGGTTTGGCAACTTTTGTGGCGATGAAATTGATAAATAAAGAAATAGTTTATGCCAAATATGGAATTGAAGAAGTATGAATAAACGAAACTGTTCTGAAGTTCCTGGACTGAGCCAATGACAGCCAAGCATCGCGCGACTTATGTTTTTATTATAGCTTTGCTTATTACCATTCTTTGTTTGCTTTGTAGACCTCCTCATGTCGGTCTTGTTTCCATTGCTGGATCCGTAGTCGGCTTCTGGAATGGATTCGCGCATGGGTATTTAGTGGTAGTTGATATTGCACGCTCTTTTTTTGATAAAAATATTGGCATCTACGAGTCGCACAATAACGGTGTTGGATATAACGTGGGATTTTGGTTGGGTCAATGGTTCTGGATTTCTTCCGGAAAGATTGCTCTAGATTGGGCATACGGGAAGAACAATGGCCCAGCAGAAGAGGTTAGTAGCTTTAAAGTGCAAGATCTTGCCGTTGAGAAATAATTCAACCTTCCACGACACAACGTTGTCGCTCTGTCATGTTATCCTCTTAAGATGAGAGCCAACATAACCGCCGTTAAGAATAAGAAAAAGCGCACTTTGAGTCTTAAGCCCACAGCAAAATCCCTTAGTCAGAGGCGATGTAAATATATAAACGCTGAAATATTATCTCAGCGACTTTATGAGATATCCCATTTCGATAAATCGCATAAGGCCTGGGCTGGCCGCGAATTTGTTGCATTCCATCTTTGGGAAGTAATTACGGGTGTCCGTGCAATGTGCCAGGATGTTCTTGAAAAGTCTGAGGCTGGGGAGGATTATGCCCAAAGACTAACTTGTTGGATGGTTGATATAGAAAATCATTACAACGCACTTAGGCATTGCATGTTTAAGAAGCCAAAGCAAGTTGATCGAGTGGCCTATTTAAGCAGTTTGGATGGCTCTAAAGGCTTGAATTGGTGCCTGTTTCCGTTGAAAGATATAGAAGATCGATTGTGGTTTCTGGAAGAGCATGGGCAGTAGGGGAAATAATGAGAACTTTGGTGATAGGCGATATCCATGGGCAATACGAAGCGCTTTATTCGGTCCTGCTCAAGAGCGGGTTCAGGAATCAAGAGGAACGCTTAATCGTTTTAGGCGATATCTATGACGGTGTCAATCCAGAGTGCTGTATCGACTTTCTTTTTACCATCAAACATTTAGTCTGTGTGATGGGTAATCATGACCAGGCAGTGATGGATGCAGGTATCCGTGAGGGGATCAGCGACCGTTATATATCGTTCATCGATGGCATGAGGCCGTATTTCGAAGAAAACGGACTCCTTTTTATTCACGGCGGGTTCGATCCGCGTAAGCCTTTTGCCATGCAGGATATTTACGATTTTAATGGGAGTCGGACTCTGCCTCATATGGGGTGGGAAGCGCATCAGAGGGGTGAAGATTTCATTGTGGGCGGATTTAATGAGGTTTACGTAGGCCACACACGCACACAGATCTACGGTTTCTTTCAGCCGTTAAAGCTCGGGAATCTTTGGATGATGGACACAGGAGCTGCGCCAGGCTGTGGCGGCTATTTAAGTGTAATGGATATTAAGACTAAAGAATTTTGGCAGGTGAAGTGCAGTTAGAAACTTGGAGTAATAAAACAGTAAGAGCATGGTAACCGCAATGGATGATGACTTTGAATTGAGTAAAGTAACAAGCGATCTGGTTTATGATTCTCTGCAAGATTCAAGGAAGGTCAAGGATTTCAAAATCCTGACCAAGTCAAAATTTCTTAATGGTCTGCAATGTCCAAAGTTGTTATGGACACGCTGTAGCGATCCTCTTTATATCCCGCCGCCTGCAGTGAGTTTACAAAGAGTTTTTGATATAGGACATGAAGTTGGCATCCTGGCCCGTAAACGCTTTCCAGGAGGAGCGCATGTGCAGGAGGAGGATTTTGGAAAGAACCTTCAGGAAACCAAGTCTTTATTGGCTGATCCTAATCCAAAACCCATTTATGAAGCAGGGATCAAGGCCGGCCGGCTTTACGCCAGGGCCGATATTCTCGTTCCATCGTCTACGATCGGCGGGGCCTGGGATGTGGTCGAGGTCAAATGCGGGACCGATTGTAAGGAAGTTTACCTTCAGGATATCGCTTTTCAGCGGTATTGCTACGAGCAGGCTGGTATCAGAATCGACCGCTGTTATATGATGTATATTAATAACCAGTACGTCAAGCGGGGTGCTATCGATCCGGAGCAGTTCTTTTCACTGCTTGATGTTACTGAGGAGATTATACCCTTTGTTGAGGATACCCCAGCCCTGATTGATGGTTTCTTGAAAATTATCGATATGCCGGCTTGTCCGAATATTTCCATTAGGGAACACTGCGGGCAGCCTTACGAATGCCAGATGAAGCCGCTGTGCTGGCAATTCTTGCCTAAGTTTAATGTTGTTGAATTGTCGAGAGGAAAGGCGAAAGGGTTTGATCTTCTAGATCAGGGGATCATGCGTTTAAAGGATATTCCAAGCGGGTTTAAACTGACGGATAAACAGCAGATCCAAGTTGCATGCGCGATTAGTGGCGATCCACATATTGATATCTCAGCTATTGCCGGATTTCTTGGCATGGTTAACTACCCCGTTTGTCATATGGATTTTGAAACAATATTTGAGGCTATTCCGCGATTTGACGGCACGCGGCCATATCAGCAAATCCCTTTTCAGTTTTCTGTTCATATCCAGGAGAGTCCCGGAGCCGTCCCTGCGCATTTTGAGTTCCTTCATAAGGGGGCAGATGACCCTCGTCCGGCCCTTGCAAAGGCCCTAAAGGCCTGTCTAAGTCTTGACGGGACCATTCTTGCCTGGAATAAGGGATTCGAAGAAGGAAGGATCAAAGAATTGGCTGTGGCTTATCCAGAATACGCCGAATGGAGTGCTGATGTTCTTGCACTGACTGAAGATCTGATCGTGCCGTTTCGTAGTTTTCACTATTATCATCCCGACCAGCACGGTTCAGCCTCGCTTAAAAAGGTCCTTCCAGCATTTATTGGTAAGGGTTACGCGGGAATGACCATCGCTGATGGCGGTCAAGCAACAACAGAATATATCCGTGTTACTTATCGTAAAGACGTAGATTCTGTGGACCGTGCTCAAGTGTACGCTGATTTAAAGGCCTATTGCGGGTTGGACACGAGCGCAATGGTCGAAATTTTGGAGCGCCTAAGGGCGTTATCCAATCTAGGAGATAAACCATGAATGAAGACTTTTTTAAAACATATTCGCCCTCCGTATTGTATACAGCAATAGGTTGTGGCACTGAATATGTTGGCTATGAAGATCAAAACTTAACCCGTTTGGATATTCCGTTTCTTATTCCTTCAGAAGAAATCTTTAAATTCTCGGCGTTCATTGATATGTGTAGAAAGCACCATGCTTCTGATAGCGGAGCAGCTTCTGATTACGAGGAGGTTTCGGTAGGCGGTCTACTGAAGGCACGCGGTGGGTTTTATAGTGGCCGTCCGTATGGATGCTGGCGATTCTTTCATGAAAACGGGAAATGTTCTGAGTTCGTTCATTTGGACGTGGAAGACAAAATCATAGGAGAGCATGTGCTCTTTTAAACTAATGGACAGAGACAGTTCTCTTTTT
>JADFWS010000126.1 GCA_015234065.1 Candidatus Omnitrophota bacterium | reverse complement strand
TGCGGGATAAATATCCTGTACACCAAAAACATCTCTTGCTATATTAACGCTTCACGTGGGGGGGTTTTTCCGCACATCAAGAGCTTCTATATTGTGGGCCTCTAGCTCATCTGGTAGAGCAAGTGACTCTTAATCACTGGGTGGCAGGTTCAAGTCCTGCGAGGCCCATTCTTTAAAAAGGCTCCGTTCTTTGAACGGAGCTTTTTTTTGTGAAGCTGTGCAGGAGGTGCCGCACAGGAGCATTATTTGTAGTCCCCCCTTGACGAATCTGGCCGCATACGATAATATTCATCCCGTTTCCATTAATCAGGAGTTTGTGTGAGCGCAACAGCCGATATTGATTCCTTAAAAAAGCAGGCGTATCAGTTCCGCCGGGAGATCCTCGAAACCCTTGAAACCGCGGGGTCAGGGCATCCGGGCGGGTCATTGTCTGCGGTTGAGATTTTCATCACGCTGTATGGTGTTGTGATGAATCACCGTCCAGCAGAGCCTTTATGGGATGGCCGGGACCGGTTTATTGTATCTAAAGGGCATGTCACTCCGGTTACGTATGTCACGCTGGCTAATTTTGGATATTTCCCTAAAGAAGAATTGAAAACATTTCGCAAATTCGGCAGTCGTTTGCAGGGCCACGTCACCAAAAAGACGCCGGGCGTTGAGTTTAATACCGGGTCTCTCGGGCATGGGCTTTCGTATGCGAATGGGGTTGGATTGGCCGCGAAGCTCAAGAAGCAAGATTTCAAGGCGTACTGCATTATGGGCGACGGCGAGATCCAGGAAGGGTCTGTCTGGGAAGCGGCCATGACGGCGGCGCATTTCAAACTCGATAATGTGTGCGCGATCGTGGATTATAACAAGGTGCAGGAAAATGGTTTGGTGAGTGATATCAAGGGCCTGGAGCCGTTGGCCGAGAAGT
Organism: Candidatus Omnitrophota bacterium; assembly: GCA_015234065.1. Classification (GTDB taxonomy): domain Bacteria; phylum Omnitrophota; class Gorgyraeia; order Zapsychrales; family Fredricksoniimonadaceae; genus JADFWS01. Next base: position 3,128 of record JADFWS010000126.1, on the reverse strand, counting down.
GGCGCACCTTCGGTTGGAATACGATCGAAGTGGATGGCAATGATTTTGCACAGCTTATCAAGGCATTTGAAACATTCAAGGCCACAAAGGGCAAGCCCACGGCGATCATCGCGAATACGCTGAAGGGTAAGGGTGTCCCGTTCATGGAATTAAAAAGCGCATGGCATGGCAAAGCGCCGAATAAAGAGCAATTGGCGGACGCGTTAAAGGTTTTATATTAATATGGAATTCAAACCTACCCCCACACGAGATGGTTTCGGCGAAGAACTCGCGGCGCAGGCCAAGGTGAACGACAAGATCATTGTTGTTTCCGCAGACCTGGAAGATGCCACGCGTGCTGATTATTTTAAGAAAGTTGCGCCTGAGCGGTTTTTTTCCCTGGGTATTGCTGAGCAGGATATGGTCGGGATGGCGGCGGGATTGGCGAGCGAAGGGTTTATCGCGGTCACGAATTCATTTGCCGTGTTCCTGACAAACCGTGCGTATGATCAGATCCGCATGGATGTTTGCTATAACAATTTGAATGTAAAGCTTGCGGCAACCCACGCGGGTGTGACCGTGGGTGAGGACGGGGCCTCGGCGCAATGTCTGGAAGATTTTGCGATCATGCGAGCGTTGCCGAATATGAAAGTGCTTTGCCCTGTTGATTATCTGGAGGCAAAAAAAGCGACGCGTGCCATGCTCAATGAGCCGGGTGCGTTTTATGTGCGCTATTCGCGCGCGCCATTGCCAGTGGTTACGACGGAAGATGCGCCGTTTGTCGTTGGGAAGGCGAGTGTTTTACGTGATGGCCAAGATGTGACGGTCATTGCGTGCGGCACGCTCGTTTCTGAAGCGCTGAACGCGGCCAAAGAACTTGAACAGGCGGGCATATCCGTGCGGGTGGTGAACATGCATACGATCAAGCCTCTGGATGTGGACATGGTCATGAAATGCGCTAAAGAGACAGGGGCTATTGTGACGGCGGAGGAGCATCAGATTATTGGCGGCATGGGAAGTGCTGTGGCTGAAGCGCTGGTCCAGGGAACGCCGGTGCCGATGGAGATGGTCGGTGTTCATGACAGCTTTGGCCAGACCGGCACGCCGGAACAGTTACTGGCGTATTATCATTTGAAAGCCGTCGACGTTATCGCCGCTGTGAAGAAGGTTGTGGCGCGTAAGAAATAATGGTGGTTATAATTCTGATATGAATGACCCTTGAGCCATAAGCTTGAGGGTTTTTATTTTTAAGAAGTCAACATGACCACTTTTCCTCGACGGTAAAAAATAATGGTGCCTGTCACCATTTTATAATGGCCTGGCAGGCTGTGGCAAGGCCTTCTGCCAGGCGCTGTTTGTCTTCGGGTGCGTGGGCGCGGGACAGGGGTTTATGGGTGAGGACGTCTGAAATGAATAAAAGAGCCATGGCTTTTTTATGGGTCTTTTGAGCGGCGAGAAAAAACGCGGCGCATTCCATTTCAATGATCTCAGCCCCGAGCTTTTGAAAAGTGTTGGTAAAACGGGCTTCTTCGTGAATAGAGGCGAAGCTGACACAATGAACGCCAGGCAGGTTAAGGCCGGTCTTTTGTGTAAAAGCTGCCAAAAGGCCTTCATGCGGCGTCGCGCAGAGAGGTTCCTCGATACGATCTGCAAGAATGTTACTGAAACTCTCCATGGCCCATGTTTTTACCGGCGTGACAAGGCTTCCGATATCAAGGCCGTCTTTGGGGTGCAACAGGCCGCAGGCGCCAAAGAAAATGATGTTTTCGCAGGAAGTATTTTTTAGGTAAAGAACAGCATCGCCGACAAATCCTGCGCCCATGCCGGCCTTGATGACCGTGAATGTTTCAGTCGATGCTGCGGCAAAGATCAGCCCTTTGGCGAGTTTTGGTACGCCAAGAAGTTCCAATGCATTGCCGGGGATAAACGGCAGAAGGATAACGGTTTTTTTAACGCTGGCAGATTCGATCCCGAAAAGATATTTGAACTGATCCATGAATTGAGTTCCTGCATGTGCATGTTAGAATAATGAAGTTTATCATGGAGGGCGCGATATGAAATACAATATTTTTCCGAATACGCAGGAAAAAGTTTCCGCGATCGGGCTGGGGACATGGGTTTTTGGCGGAGAGAATTGGGGTGGGGCTGATGACGCGCAGTGCGCGGCCGCGGTCGGTGAGGCGCTGGCATCAGGCATGAATCTGATCGATACGGCCCCGTTCTACACCGATGGCTTGTCGGAAAAGATCATTGGCCAGGCATTAAAAGGACGGCGCGACAAAGCTTTTATTGCGACAAAGTGCGGGATCATCCGGGAGAATGGGCGTATCCGGCACGATCTGAGGCCGGCATCAATCATGGCGGAATGTGATCAGTCTCTCAAGCGCCTGCAGTGTGATGTGATCGATCTGTATATTTGCCACTGGCCGGACCCGGCGGTGGCCATTGAACAGACCATGGGAACGCTTTTAAAATTAAGGGATCAAAAAAAGATCCGCCATATTGGCGTATCCAACTTTGACCTTGAGTTGTTGAAGAAAGCCTGTGCGGCGGCGCCGGTCTCAGCGTATCAAGGCCAGTATTCGATCCTGGAACGCGGCATGGAAAAAGAAATTCTTCCATTTTGCCGTGAAAAGGGCATCGGCGTTATGGCGTATGGCGCTATGGGTGGCGGCATCCTGACCGGAAAATATAAGAATCGCCCGCCGCTGACAAAAAAAGACGCGCGCCATATGTTTTATGAATTCTTCGAAGAAATCCGGTTTAAAAAGGTTATTCAGGGTGTTGAAGATTTGAAGAAAATGGGCCATCCGATGAATCAGCTGGCGCTGAATTGGGTACGCCAGCAGAGTGGCGTGATGACGGCTCTTGCCGGATGCCGTAGCGCGGAACAGGTGAGGGCGAATGTCGCGGCCGCGGATTGGAACCTTTCTGCCGAAGAGCTTGAAAAGATAAGGGCGGCTGTATTCGTATGATCGATACGCAGAAGCTCAAGCATGACGTTGATCAGAAATTTCCGGCGTTTGGAGTGAACAAGCGTCAGGAAGTGGTACGCCTGATCTTTGAGGTCGCCCAGCGCGATGGAATTTGCCCGTCGGTAGTTATACAGGGCATTCCCAGGGGGTGTACGACGTTTACGGCGGTTAAAG
>JADFWS010000125.1 GCA_015234065.1 Candidatus Omnitrophota bacterium | reverse complement strand
TGGCCGATGATGTCCGGGGCCTGCTCACACAGAACCTTGGGGCGGTGGAATGCAAACCCGACGAGAACAAGCTGATCATTACCGATACGCTGTCCCGGGTGGACAAGATCAAAAGATTTCTGGAAGAGAAAGATTCCACGGGCCGGAAGGTGGAGTATCAGGTCAAGCTCGTCCATATCACGCTTAACGCCGAGCATCTCGGCGGTGTCGATTGGCAGGGGATCGTGGAAGGTTATGAACGGCTTTGGATCTCGGGGGTGCATGATTTCCTGGATGGCGATACGCCCGAGCGCGCGCGACCTCACCGGGCAAACGCAGATCAAAGTATTTGATGTGATCTATTAGTCCGCTATTTCTTGGCGACCACGTACAATAGCATTCCAAATAAGGGCGCAGCGAATTCCGGGGAGCATTGGAACGGCAGTGTATTAATACCGCCACGGGCATGACAGGAAAGGCTATTACGTTCGTGCAGGCGTACCAATCCGCTCAGCACGAACGGCTCTTCGGTAATGCCTGGCATCAGAAACGGACGGATGATCTCCCAGGGAGAAAAGCGGTTCGGCACAAACGTGATGATATAGCCATCGGGCGTCAAGAGCGATGCTAAATTCTTGAGGATGCGCCCCTGATCTTCCGGCTTAAAGTGCTCCAAAAGCCCGTCAGAGAAAATACAGTCGAAACGCCCGCTCACCCGCGCATCCAGTCCCGGCGATAAAAGGTCTTCCTTCAGGCAAGCTACGCGGCCGGCCGTCAATTCACGCGCCATTTTTAATGCTTCATCCGAATAATCCAGCGCCGTTACCTGCTGCCCGCAATCCAGGAACGCTTTTGAAAAGAATCCGCTTCCGCACCCGGCATCCAGAAACCGCCCGCCCTCTTTTAAAAAGAGCGCGACCACCTGAAGGATCCGCCGTTTAGACCAACTGATGGTGCCGCCTGTTTTTTGCAGCGCCCAGAACGCGTCCCAATCTTTATCGCGGGGAAGAGCTGTCATCAATGTTGCCTCATGACGATCACGGCATACACGGCATACAAGAGGCCGCCGAACATCATCATGCCGGGCGCCATCTTTTTATGGAACGTGACGAATCCCAACACAACGGCGGCGGACAGGATCGCCAGGATCGCAGACATCAGCGCTAACCCATGGACATCCCAGGAGGTCAGCAATAGCCCTATCGATACCGGGAACGTTGCTTGAAAAACCATGGCCCCTGTCATATTCCCAACGGCCAGTGTGTCTTTTCCTTTCAGCATCCACGTAACTGTATTGAATTTTTCAGGCAGCTCGGTCGCGACCGGCGCGATCAACAACGCGAACAGGAGCGGATCAAACCCGCACGCCGCGGATACCACGCCCAGATGTTTCACGAATACCTGCGCACCGATCACCATCACCGCCAGCGCACACAAGATCTGCGCAGCCGCGAACGGCAAAAGATACGCGCCTTCTTCAAGCCAGCCGAACCGCACGGGAAGCTTAACAAAATGCAAGCTCTCAAAATGTTCCAGCCCGGCACTCTCCCCCTGAACGGTCTGCCATACATAGAACGCATATCCGACGAGCAGGAGCAGTGCCACCGGAACTTTAGCCGAAGGGCCCATGATCATGGGAATAAGGATCGCCGCGGAATACATGCTCAGAAAGAACGTCAGGTCGCGCTTGATCGTCCCGACTTCGGCGCGGATCTCAAGGGCGCGCCCGTTCTTCCGGCACGCGATCACCGCACTGACGCCGATCAAAAAGAAACCGACCGTAGCGAGCATGAACGGCGCACCCAAAATAGCGCCCACGCCAATGGCCTGCGCATGTGTATTATTTTTGGACAGGATCGCGACCAGCGGCAAGATCGTTTCAGGAAGCGCTGTTCCAACCGCGGCCAGAATGCTCCCGACCACGGCCTGGGAGAACGACAGCCGACGGCCGACGAGTTCAATGCCGTTCGTGAACCCTTCAGCGGCAAGAAGAATAAGCCCCAAAGAAAAGATCAGGAAACAAACAGATGCAAACATTTCTTTACTCCCCAAAAGCCCAGCGCGGTCAGCGCGATCCCGGCCACATTACTGATCACCACATTAAGGATCGCCAGCCGCCAATCTCCGGCACGCACCAGATTAAATGTTTCCAGGCTAAAACTTGAAAATGTGGTAAACCCGCCGAGGATCCCGACAAAAAGGAACAGCCGCGCTTCTGGCGCAAAAGAACAGCGCTCATGCAGTGCCCAGAGCGCCCCGATACATAAGCACCCGATCAGGTTGACCGCGACTGTGCCGACAGGAAAGATGCCGCGCTGCAAAAAAGACGACAAGAAATACCGAACCAACGCGCCCAACCCGCCACCTGTAAAAATGAGTACTATACCATTCATATTTTATTTCTTCTTTAAGATTTCCCTGTCGATCGCGTCCGCGAGATTCTCCGCGATAAGCGCATTCCCCTTACGCGTACAATGCCCGAAATCAATGGCAAAATTATCTGAAAAATATTCCCAGTAATTCCCGCCGGTCTGAAAATTCTTTTTATTCTCCACGAACACGATCCCTTTATCCGTGCCGAGGATGTCTTTAAGCGGCGCGAGGTCTTTTAACGGGTATTGCATCGCAACCACCCGGGCGCCGGCCTTCATGCTCATCATCACGATCTTGTTATAATTCTCGACGGTTTCCAGCGGATAAAAAAAGAATTCGCGGTTCCGGTCCACATAAAGATCCGCATATTTCTTCGCTTCTTTGGTGCGGCCCATTTTCTGGTTCACGATCATAAGCTGTTCATAAAAAGCCGCGTTACGCTCTTTCTCGATCCCTTTCAAAAATACCTTTTCCGCGTCTTCAAAGAAGCCGTGATCCTTCAGCCATATCCCGACCTTGTGATACAACCAGATGTCGTCGACGTTATACTGAGCCGCCACTAAAAAAAGGCTGCGCGCCTCCTCAATTTTCCCAAGCTCACCCAAGATCCCGGCCAGCTCGAACCCGGCCATAAAATTCGCGGGCTGAACATCAAGCGCCCGCCGGTACATCGTCGTCGCCTCAACAAACATTTTCGCGTCGCGGAACATTTGTCCCCACTCGACATAAATGACCGGCTCCGACGGGTTCTTTTGCGTGGCCAGAAGAAAAAATTCCGTAGCCCGCGTATTATCGCCGCGGTTCCTGTAATACACCGCCATTTTAACGAGGCATAGCGCCTGAAACGCGTCCAGCTTCCCTGTCACCAGCGCAACAGCCTCATCCGACGCCCCCGCGGCTTTAAGCGCTGCCAGCTCCGCGGTCTTTCGCTCTTCAGCCGCCACAATGCTGCCCTGCAGCGCCTCGATCTCGCCCGCATACTCGGGCCCGCCACCTTCCAGGATCCGGGGCAGCGGCGCCGGATGGATCTTTTCACGAATATGCGCGCTTAACAATGCAAATAATTTATACACCCGAAACTGCCTGAAGAACGCGTGGGCCCGCATTAAATACACATTGTGTTTGCGCACATGGTCGATCTCGTTAATACCGATCATCCCGATAACGAGCTGCGGCTTGTATTCTTTCAAATTCTTATCGAACTGCTCCAAAATGTCCTGCGACGTTTTAGAAACCATCCCCTTATTGATCGTCTTGACCTGAAGTTCAGGGTGGCGTTTTTGCAATATTTCCTGAAGCTGAAATGGATAAGAATTTTCCCCGCCGAGCGCGGTCGTGGATTCTCCGACGCACAAAATGCGGAATTCATTCCCGGAAAAAGAAGCGCGGTTCGCGCGCGATTGCGCCATATCCAGCATAAAACCGCCCAAACGCAGCAGCCCTTCCAGGGCCACGAGCGTGAGAAACAGCCCGAACACGAGCAGCGCCGCCTTTTGAATCCATGTTGTCCGAAGCGCTCCCCCCATCATGCCGCCTTTCGCCGGGATGCCCGGACACATTCGATCGCAAGGTCCACACCGGCGAGTACCACGGCGCACACGATCCATGCCATCAGGCGCCCATTCATCGACTCACGCTCCACCATCATTTTTTCTTTCACATGGAACCCGATCACCAGAATAGATGCCCACAATACAACCTTAT
>JADFWS010000124.1 GCA_015234065.1 Candidatus Omnitrophota bacterium | reverse complement strand
AATCAATGATCTCGATCTTCAGCGCCAAAAAGAACTTCTTCAGCAGCTCCTTGATCTTAAGCGTTGTTTCCTTGATCGTACGCAACTCTGCTTCCGTGGCGATACCGAGTGCCACCACATGATCATCGTTCATCAGCGGGTCGTTGTATTTGTCTTCCTTGTAACACAACTCAAAGATCGGGCGCGCAAGCGTCTTGCCCTCTTCAACGCCGTAATTCCGGCACAAAGACCCGGCCGCGCGATTGCGCACAATAACTTCGATCTTCACGATCTCGACCTTTTTCACGAGCATCTCGCGGTCGCTTAACTTCTTCACAAAATGCGTAGGGATGCCGTTCGAGGCCAGGAACGCAAACATGCTCGACGAGATGCCATTATTCATGATCCCTTTTTCGTCGATAGTCCCCTTCTTCTTGCCGTTACCCGCGGTCGCATCGTCCTTGAAATACTGGATCACAAGGCCGGCATCGTCCGTTGCGTACAAGATCTTGGCTTTGCCTTCGTATAGCTGCGCTCTTTTTTCCATAACGTCCCTTTATTATTTTATCCCGACTCTTTTTAAAATATAATCGCGGTGCTTGATGTAATACTTGATGTCGAAACACGCATCGATCTCGTTCTTGGACATATACTTGCGGACACGGCGATCGCGCGAGAGGACATCGCGGAAATCCGTTGTCTCCTGCCAGACCTGCATAGCACAGCTCTGAATCATCTCGTATGCCGCCGAACGCGGAACGCCCTTCTTCATGAGCTCAAGCAAACAGCGCTGCGAGTAGATCAGGCCGCGCGTTTTCTGCAGCGATTCGATCATGTTCTTCGGATAAACCAGCAGCCCGTCGATCAGCGGGATGAACTTGTTGAGCATATAATCCAACGCGATCGTGCTGTCCGGAAGGATCACGCGCTCCGCCGAGCTGTGGCTGATATCGCGTTCATGCCAGAGGGCAATATTCTCAACGCCGACCTGGGCATTGGATTTGAGGATACGCGCCAAACCACAAATGCGCTCACACGTCACAGGATTGCGCTTGTGCGGCATCGCGGATGACCCGATCTGGCCTTTAAAGAAAGGTTCTTCTACTTCGAGGACTTCGGTCTTTTGAAGCAGGCGGATCTCGGTGGCAAATTTACTTAATGATGCGCCGATCAACGCCAGCACATTCAGGAAATGCGCGTGATTGTCACGCTGAATGACCTGCGTCGCGATATTCGCGGGCTTTAAATTCAGTTTCTGGCAAACATACTCCTCGACAAAAGGATCGATGTTCGCGTATGTCCCGACAGCGCCGGAAAGCTTACCGACACGCATCTCTTCGGTGGCCTGTTCCAGGCGGATCAGGTTACGGCGCATTTCGTCATACCAAAGCGCCATCTTGAGGCCGAACGTCATGGGCTCGGCGTGAACGCCATGCGTACGCGCAATGCACACCGTATCCTTGTATTTCTTGGCTTTTTCCTTGAGGACCGCGATGATCTTCTTCATGTCGCCCATGAGGATCTCAGACGCTTCCACGCACTGGATCGAAATGGACGTATCCAGAAGATCCGACGATGTCATGCCCATATGAAGATATTGGGCTTCCGCGCCAATGCTCTCACCCACATTTTGGATGAACGCCACAACGTCATGCTTGGTGCGCTCTTCAATGCGCTTGACTTCATCGAGGTCGAATTTGGCGTTCTTTTTGATCTTTTCCAGAGCCGGCTTCGGGATCTTACCGAGCTGGGCCATGGCTTCACAGGCAAGGATCTCGATCTGCAGCATAATTTCGAGCTTGCGCTGTTCGGACCAGATGCGGCCCATGCGGGATAACGTATAACGGTCTATCATGCGAATTCTCCTTCTACGATTAGAGGGTTACTGATCACTATAAGGTCAGTTTTTTGGGAGCATTTACTATAACAAAGAAGGTTTATAAATGCAATTAAAATCTGCCAAAATTGTCGCAAGTTGCTGCGCGGCAATATTTTATGCGCGAATTAAGATGCCGATAAGCAGGGAGCAAGAAAAAGAGCCGGCGATAACGCCGGCTCTTCGATCGTCACAAAACGGTAACACTGTTTTTATTTTGCCGGAGCTGCTGCCGGAGCCTCTGGCACCACTGCCGCAGGTGCCGCTTCCCCTGCCGCCTGCTGACCTGGCTTATAATTCTTCAGGATATCCGGCATATTCGCCTCAAAATACTTGGCGCTGATCTCAACACTGTCCTTCATGATCGAAGGAATTGCGCCGGTCAACTTGCGGCCGGCCGGAGAGGTGTAAAAACGGATCAGGCCCTTCAGATCTTCTTCGGTAAAATATTTACCATAAAGCGGAACAAGCTCTTTGACAATATTATCGACCTTGAACGCATTGCGGAACGCTTCCCCTTCAGCCGGCGGTAAATTCGCGGCCATCATGGCAAAATTCTTCTCCATGGAATCTTTGGTCCCAAAAACTTCAACGAACTTGAGGATAAGCTGGGTTTTATCCATTTTAACAAGCTCTTCCTCGGAGACTTCCTTGATCGGCAACGGCGTCACGACAGGCTCTGCTGCCGCAACCGCGGGTTGAGCCGCCACTGCGACGGGCGCTTCAGCGACAGGTGCCGGCGCTGCTGCCTGAGGCGCAGCTGCCGGGGCCGCCACGACCGCCGGAAGGTCTGCGAATGCAACGCCATCCACAGTACCGATCTCGTCCTTGTAATATGTGACCGGAAGGCCGGAAACATCAAGCTTAATGCTGTCCGCCGTACGCTCGACGATTGTTCCCGCCGTCGTTGTCCCATTCTTCAGGACAACCGTTTCCCCCCAGGCTGTTGACGCCAGCGCACAAAATACCAAAAGCGATACGAACTTTTTCATATTGATTCCTTTCAAATACTGGTTTTTATCAATTGTAATGCTTTTTATGCGCTCGTCAAAATAATTTCAATGAATGCGTGAATGCGCACGCTGTCATTTATTTTGTTATCCAGGCTCCGGACTCATCTTGAACTTTCTCGCCGGATGATGCCTTGTTCCGCTGAACGCCGGCAAAAACGCCTTCAACCGTCGAAAGGGCGCTATCGGCAAGCCCGTTCTGCTCGACGATGGCTTTATAGATCAAACGGCGGTCCTGGTTTTCAGCGCTCACAATAGCCCCGGCATCAGCCCCGCCCAACGCCTGGACATACCCCTGATTATTCTCGCCGACAAGGCCCTGGGCCTTCAAAGCCTTCAATTCCGCAAACCGGGCTTTACGCGCGTCAAGCGCGGAAGTAACCGCGGGCGTCTTGTTCTTAATGTCATAACTTTGCGCAAACGCCGCGCCGCCTAAAACCACCAGCATCACAACAAACAGTATCATCTTTTTCATATTCTCTCCTTTATACGACGGGCACAACACCCGTATCATCTTATTTCTTGACCGGCCCCGCACTGACCATATCCTCGATACTCGACGCCGTCTTCTGCAAGCCATTAATATCGATCGTAATATGCGCATTGATCGTAATCGGCCTGTTCGGATCGCCCACCGCCTTGAGCGTGCATCCGGCGAACAAAAAACCTGCCAGGAGGCATAATACCAACCTTCGCCTGTGCATAGACTCTCCTCCAAATTATGGTAATATCGTGTTCCAGTATTTTCCTAAACTATCCCACGTGCCGTCAATATTGACCTCGTGCGTAACATTGACTTCCAGATTCGCTTCGCGGCTTTTCAGTGTCACAGCGCCGGAAAGATGCGTCGGCGTATCACTGGCCAGTGAAAATGCAAAAACTTCAGCTTTCAGTTTACCACCGGCCTGAATAATTGCCTCAATCCTTTTTCGTTCCTGCGACATCGGGATATACTGCATCAACAGGCTTAACAGCGCGGCATTGACTTTCCCGCCGGACGGCATTGTCCAGGCCGTCTTCAGCGCCACCAGCTGGCCGGCTCTGCCAGAGATATATATCGTCCCCGACACGCGGCCCGCCATCTGGGCACCGATCTGCCCGTTCAGTACACTTAACTCGGCCGTATCAAGCCCATTTGCGGCAATGTTCGCGGCATACGCGTTTTCAGAAAAACGCACGGTCACACTCCCTTTCAGTGTGCCACCATACGCCAGGGCGACGAGATCATGCGCGTCAAGCCC
>JADFWS010000123.1 GCA_015234065.1 Candidatus Omnitrophota bacterium | reverse complement strand
AATTGCCCCAGGACAAACCGATCGTGGCCAATAAACTTCCCGCGGCTGCGGCCAACACGGGCGGGATCGTCCACCACAAGAGGCCGATCGCGGCTACAAACGCAATATTCCTCCAGAAGCGGAACGACATCGGCGCTTTCTTAATATCCATCGCAAAGAAAGGCTTCCATTCCTTAAGCAATGATTTAAACGTGGTCACTACACGCGCTTCCCGGCCCTTGCTGACAGCGTCCGCATAAATAAGTTTTAATATCGCCTTATTCAACTGGAAATAATCCCGATCTTCCAGCGTCGTATCATTAGCAATAACCCGCGCCAGTAATTTGCGCATATCCCGAGCCAGATCAGCGACCTTGAAATCATCGCCAACCCGGACGTAAAGATCGCGCATTCCCAGCAGTGCATTCAGCCCCACCGCGCATTCCGCAGGCGTGATCGTATTCGCCTGAGCCTCTGTTTTATTTAATTGCACGAGCAGTAGCGGATCCGCCTGATTATGGACAATACGGCCAAGCACTTTGCGCAATACGTTAATATCCAGATCAACGGCGTTAAACTGCGACGACGGAAGCCGGAGGACTGCGAGCGCCTGCGCCGCGCCTTTCGGGAACGCTGTCAGCAGTTTGCTTTCAAGAGCAGCCTCTTTTTCCGTTATGGACATGGCCCTCCACACATCGATGGGATAAACCGCACGCAGCAATGCGCCGTTCAAACGCGCACACTCCACGTCAGTTAAAGACCAGTTCTCATCAGAAACTTTGCGCAAAAGCTCCTGCATCTCAAGCGACAGCCTGTCTTTATTAATGTCCATTAAAACACGCTTGTAAAAATCACGCATCTTAAGAATGGCATTCAGGACTCTCTCCAGATCCGATATCGTGATCGTGTCCGCCGCTGTCGCAGGTTTCCCTATCAGCCCCAACACAAACGTATCCACAGGCCTGACGCCTGTTTTCAGTACATCGCGAAACTCACTGATTTCAAGATCACCCGGGCTGAATTCCAACGGCAACAGCTTGAACCAGGCCTTCGCCGGGTCCAGGCCGGGATCCAAATATCCTTTGCTCATCAGCCAGTCATAGATCTTGTCTCCGTCGTTCGAGATCTTGCCCTTAAGCTCATCTTTGCTCACCCCGCCCCATAAAATATTGCCCGTCTTGTCCATCGCGCCCATGAACGCATTCGCCTTATTCTTGCCGAAGAGGACGCCCACCCAGCCGACAGCTAATGAATAATGGAAGAACAAAAGCGCATCCAGTGCGGTGAGCGCAAACGCGCCGATCTTAGAGAAGCCATCCTGTTTGTAGCGCACCTTCTCAAATTGCTTTTTCAGGAAATACGCCACCGTTGGATTAAAGAACTGCGGCGCCACAAGCCAACCCAGGATCATGCTGAAATAAAACGCCGAAACGCATATCGTGATCGGATGAAAATTCATGAGAAACCCCATCAGCACGGCGAACGGCGCCGCGATCACGATCCCTTTAAAATGAGTATTGATACTATTGTTGATGACCCCGTTGTAATCATCGCCGATGAACCATCCCCCGCGAGCCGTCGGCGGGAACTTGGACAAGCCCTGCAAATGATCATACGCATGCGCTGTAACATAAGTCGGGGCTAGCGCGCTAAAAAATGCGGTAAACCCAGGCTTAATAAACATGCGCTTAAGAAGGACCAGCGGGCCCTTCGAATTGCCGTACAACTGCTTGTAATATTCTATTGCCGGAAGGGTAATGGCATGCATAAACATATAGCTGAACCCGACCGCCACATACTTCAGCACCATCCCATACCACGGGTCCACATGGCCCGCCATAAAAGCCACGAACGCCAGCGTACCGATAAAGCCGGGCAGTTCCCGCAAAAAGAAATGTGTCAGCGCAACTTTTGTCAGCTTTTTATTAACGGCGCCGGGGCTTAAATGCTGACGCACCGCGTCTTCTCCCCGGAAAAGATCATCCACATCCGCGTCATATTTAAACTCCGGGACCACGTGCGATGCCAATTTACGTGTCTTATCCTGGATCATTTCCACATACGCAACGTGCCGGATATTCCCGCCTTCCGCCGTCACGCCGCCGCCCTGCAGGGCATCTTCAGCCGCGCGAATACCTGGGCCAGTGCCGCGACGCCCGGAAAGATTATCCAGGCCAGCCGCCTTGTACGCCGCCCGCTCCTCTGCTGTCTTCTCGAGTAAAGACGGCGCAGAGTCTCCGAAAAACACATCGCCATCCATCAGCCATTTTCCGTATACATCAATCGTTCCCATCTGATTCGCCGCCATCTGTACCGGATGTGTCCAGGTCCCCTCGGCATGCCCGGCGCTTCCGGACGTCGGCGTTGTCAGCGCATGTTCCGACCAAAGAGGAAACACCTGCCCGCCCAACCGCGGATCTGTATCGTACTCCGACAGGGCGGTCGGCAAGAACCACGCCTCTTCCAGCGGAATACGGTTGGAAAGATCCTGTGCGATCATAACTCTGGCCTGCGTCTGAAGCGCGCGCTGTTCCATCCATGCCACGTCCTTGAGCGGCAAAATGCCCGCATAACCCACAGGCTCGATAACGCCCACATTCGGCAGGTCCTTATATCGTTCCGCCATTTCCTGATGCAGTGCAGGATTAGACGCGGTCCACGTATTAACCGGCTGGAACAGATACATAAATTTATCCGCCGCCATTTCGCGGTAATTGATCTCGGCCTGGATCATGTAATTCACCGCATTCGTGCGTTCCAGTGTTTCTTCTTTCCAGGCTGTAAAATCCTCAAGCTCTGTTGCTGTTAACATATCCAGCGCCGCTTTGCGGATAGCCTCCATTTCCTGCGGCGTGAACGTCGCCTTCAGGCTTTGATACAGGCTATCCCACTTGTAATCTTCCGCATACATGCGCAACATGTCAAATACGCGGCGGTTACGCTCATTGATATTGATCATGGTGTCTTCGCGGACCGCCACAAAATTCACCAGTGTTTTACGCACCCGGTTCAGTTCTTTAGCAAAGACCTGATCCGTTGGGAATTTTTCCTTCAAGAATTTCTCGATCCTATCTTCAATCACCGGATACTGCTTGTCATTCGAATCACCCGGATTACCGGGATATTTCACAAGGCCTTCATCCATTTTCAACCAGAATAAAAGCTTTTCCGCGCCTGTGAGCTCCCGCCCGGAACTTCTGATCGCGTCGATCTCGGCCTTGACGGTCTCAAAGCTCAAGCGCTTGTACGCCGCGCCAAGAGACACGATCGCCAGGATCTCGTTGATCTGGGATCCGCTACAGCCCAGCTCGGTGATCAAATAATTGCGAAATTGATTTTGAATAACATCATTGTTGATCAGCGGCGCTATTTCAGCACGCGCCGTCACCCAATCCACGTCCCACGCGCCAGCGTAGGTTCCATACAGCATCATGCGCGGGATCTCAAGCCAGCGCTTGAACGGAGAGATATTCCCTGTCGGCATATCCGGGATATCGGTGCGGTAAAACTTATTGTAGAACTGCTTGAGGCGATGCGCGACTTCATGCGTCAGCTCCCCGACGTCGTCATAGCCCATATCCCCGCTTAAAAGCTTTTGAGCCTGTGTCGCATTAATATCAAACTTTTTCATCTGCAATTCCTGCAGCAGTTCACGCTGTAATTGCAGGGCCATATCCTTGCGATAGCCAAAATTCTTATAGGAGAACATGTTTCTTAAACGCACCGCTTGCACTGTGCGCTGGATCATGACTGCCAGCGGCACAGCGCCGCACACAACCCCGATCGCACCTGCTACAAGGCCGGGCACAACCCCTGTCAGCGTCAGCGCCACAACCCCGGCAACTGCCGCGGCCAGAAAAACCCCGGGGACAATGAACATCTTTTTGTCGAACGCCGGCTTTTCACTCATGACTTTCATGGCAATGAACAGGTCCGTCATGGAGCGCACTTCGTACATTTGGCCCTCCGCGGCCACATTTTTGGCCACACGGGCAACGCGCATATAGAAGAACGTCGAGGCTGCCAGGACACCGAAAAGGCCAGCCAGGGAGAAAGCCGCAACCACGGGCAAGGTCGCCGCGAGCGGTGTTAGCGCGCCGAGCATCATAAGCAATTTAGGCAATGTTAATGCGGCCACCGCGCACACCATACCCCCGGAATAAACGATCGG
>JADFWS010000122.1 GCA_015234065.1 Candidatus Omnitrophota bacterium | reverse complement strand
GCAGGATATAATGAAAAGGATCGAGAAATTGAACAAAGAAGATTTTAAGGCGGTAAGAGAGATCGGTAGTGAATTAAAACAGATTGAAGACAAGGACGCGAACTCGCTGCCCGATGGTAAAGCTCGCGGAGAAAGGCATTGATATGGACATTATTTTTATTTGTTTGATTTTATTGCTTACGGTGGCGTCATTTGCTTTTATCAATTTATGCGGAAAAGTGTGAGGTTCTTATGGTGATCATTTATTGGGTAGGCGGGATTATTGCTTTTGGGTTGTTTGCGTATCTTCTCGTTGCCCTTTTTAACCCGGAGATGTTCTCATGAATTGGGATAACTTTAACCAGATCGCTTTATACCTTTTGGTTCTGCTGTTAGTGGTAAAGCCATTAGGCATTTACATGGGCAAGGTGTATGAAGGAATTCCCGTTGGTTTGAATCAGTGGCTGGCGCCATTTGAAAACTGGCTTTACAGAGTTTCCGGCGTAAAGACGGGCCAGGGGATGGGATGGAAAGAATATGCCGTGGCGCTTTTGCTGTTTAATATCCTGGGGCTTGTGGTTGTGTATGTAATCCAGCGGTTGCAAAGCTTGCTTCCCTTAAATCCTATGGCCATGGCCGCTGTGTCTCCTGATTCGTCGTTCAATACCGCTGTAAGCTTTGCCACCAACACAAATTGGCAGGGGTATGGTGGCGAAAGTACGATGAGTTACCTGACACAGATGCTCGCGCTGACCGTTCAGAATTTCCTCTCGGCAGCGACAGGAATGGCTGTTCTGGTGGCTGTGATCCGTGGTTTTATTCAGAAAGAGACCAAGACCCTTGGGAACTTCTGGGTAGACCTTGTGAGGTCAACGCTTTATATTTTGATTCCATTGTCGCTCATATTGGCGGTGGTGCTTGTGTCGCAGGGGATGCCGCAGACATTTGATAAGAGCGCGAAAGCCGCCGTTCTTCAGCCCAGTAAAGACAGTTCCGGCAATTTGGTTGCAGAACAAGTCATCGCTTTGGGCCCAGTTGCATCACAGGTCGCGATCAAGCAGCTCGGCACAAATGGAGGCGGCTTCTTCAATGCCAACTCCGCGCATCCTTATGAGAATCCGACACCACTGGCCAATTTCCTTGAGATGCTGGCAATCCTGTTGATCCCGGCGGCTCTGTGTTACACATTCGGGTTCATGGTCAAGGACAGACGGCAAGGCTGGGCGATTTTGGCAGCCATGTTGATCATCTTTGTTCCGTGTGTATTTCTTACAGCGCATATCGAACAAAAGGGAAACACGCTCTTTTCCTCATTGGGCATTGATCAGAAGGCATCAGCCTTTCAGCCGGGCGGGAACATGGAAGGCAAAGAAGCACGTTTTGGTATTGCCAATTCCGCTATCTGGGCAGTCGCCACAACATCAGCTTCTAATGGTTCGGTCAATTCGATGCATGATTCTTACATGCCTTTGGGTGGTCTGATCCCAATATGGTTGATCCAATTAGGTGAGGTCATCTTCGGTGGAGTCGGTTCCGGGCTTTATGGCATGATTGCGTTTGTCATTATTGCCGTCTTTATCGCCGGGCTTATGATCGGTCGTACGCCGGAGTATTTGGGCAAGAAGATCGGGGCCTTTGAGATTAAGATGGCAGCTTTGGTCGCGCTTATCCCACACTTTTTCATTCTTATTCCAACGGCGTTGACATTGCTTTTGCCGTTGGGCAAGGCTTCGATCTTTAATTCGGGGATCCATGGGTTCAGTGAAGTTCTCTATGCGTTCTCATCCGCGGCAAACAATAACGGAAGCGCGTTCGCTGGTCTTAATGCCAATACGGTCTTTCTCAATGTAGCGTTGGGGATCGCCATGTTTTTCGCGCGCTATTGGATCATCATTCCGATCCTGGCGATCGCAGGGTCTCTTTCAGCTAAGAAGATTGTTCCGGTGAGTCAGGGGACGCTGCCGACGCACACGCCGCTGTTTGTGTTCTTTCTAGCCATGGTGGTGCTGGTGGTTGGGGCATTGACTTTCTTCCCGGCGCTGGCACTTGGTCCTATTGTTGAGCACTTGATGTTAACGGCTTCATAAGAGGCGTATATGAAAAAGACACTGCAAGTTTCATCGTTATTTGATCCGGCCATTATCGGGCCGGCTATTGCCGATTCCTTTAGGAAGCTCGACCCCCGGCATCAGATCAAAAATCCGGTCATGTTTGTTGTTTTGATCGGCAGCATTTTGACGTCGGCCCTTTATGTGCAGGCGTTATTCGGACATGGTGAGGCGTCGCCGGGATTTATTTTGGCGATCAGCTTGTGGCTGTGGTTCACCATCCTTTTTGCCAACTTTGCCGAGGCTATGGCTGAAGGGCGGGGCAAGGCCCAGGCTGCCAGTTTAAGGAAGACAAGGAAAGATACTCCGGCCAAGAAGTTGTCTCGACCAGTTTATGGGGCAGATCATGCAATCGTTTCAGCGACGATCCTTCGTAAAGGAGATTGTGTCTTGGTTGAGGCGGGTGATCTTATTCCGATGGATGGTGAAGTTGTTGAGGGGATCGCTTCTGTCGATGAAAGTGCTATTACAGGTGAAAGCGCGCCTGTTATTCGGGAAAGCGGCGGGGATCGTTCGGCTGTAACCGGTGGAACAAAAGTATTGTCGGATTGGCTGATCGTTCGTATCGTTTCTAATCCTGGCGAATCGTTCCTGGATCATATGATCGCCATGGTGGAAGGGGCGAAGAGACAGAAGACCCCCAATGAGATTGCTTTGACTATTTTGTTGGTGGTTTTTACCCTGATCTTTCTGCTCGTGACAGCGACATTGCTTCCATTCTCTATTTATAGTGTCAATGCGGCCGGCCATGGTCAAGTGATCACAGTAACGGTATTGGTGGCGCTCTTGGTTTGTCTTATACCAACGACGATAGGGGGGTTGTTGCCCGCCATTGGTATTGCCGGGATGGACAGGATGATTCAGGCCAATGTGATCGCAACCTCCGGGCGTGCGGTTGAAGCGGCCGGGGATGTGGATGTTCTTCTGTTGGATAAGACGGGGACGATAACATTAGGCAATCGACAGGCTGTTGCGTTTATCCCTGCGCAGGGCGTTACGATGGAAGCGCTTGCGGATGCGGTACAACTTTCTTCCCTGTCGGATGAAACTCCGGAAGGTCGGAGCATTGTTGTCTTGGCTAAGCAGAAATACAACATTCGGGAACGAAACATTCACGAGATTGATGCCAAGTTTGTGCCGTTCTCGGCACAGACAAAGATGAGCGGTGTTGATCTTGGTGGAGGTAGGCAGATCCGCAAGGGTGCAGTGGAAGCAATAGAGAATTACGTTCGGCAACAAGGAGGGATCTTTCCGGAAGATCTGAAAAAGTCAGTGGAAAGTATATCCCGGGCCGGAGGAACTCCTTTGGCGGTTGCCGAGAATGGGCGTGTTCTTGGTGTCGTGCAGTTGAAGGACATTGTCAAAGGTGGTATCAAAGAGCGCTTTGCTCAACTGCGGCGCATGGGGATCAAAACCGTCATGATCACGGGTGATAATCCGCTGACGGCAGCATCAATCGCTGCGGAAGCCGGGATGGATGATTTCTTGGCCCAGGCGACACCGGAGGCAAAGTTAAAACTTATCCGTGAGATGCAAGCAGGCGGAAGACTTGTAGCCATGACCGGCGATGGGACGAACGACGCACCGGCTTTGGCTCAGGCTGATGTTGCTGTGGCCATGCACACCGGCACGCAGGCCGCCAAAGAAGCCGGGAACATGGTTGACCTGGACTCGAATCCAACAAAGCTGATCGAGGTTGTTGAGATCGGGAAGCAGCTTCTCATCACGCGCGGCTCGTTGACTACATTTAGTATTGCCAACGATGTATCCAAATACTTTGCCATCATTCCAGCGGCGTTTGTTGGGACTTATCCGGCATTGGGCGCGCTCAATGTCATGCACCTGGCAACGCCGCAAAGTGCGGTTCTATCGGCGGTAATTTTCAACGCGATTATTATTATCTTTCTTATCCCGTTATCGCTGTTTGGTGTGCCATACAGGCCGATGCCCGCCAGTCGTCTGTTGCGCGATAACTTGTTTGTGTATGGCCTCGGCGGAATTGTTTCACCGTTTATTGGCATCAAGTTGATCGACATGGGCCTTGTTGCCCTGCATTTGGTATAGGAG
>JADFWS010000121.1 GCA_015234065.1 Candidatus Omnitrophota bacterium | reverse complement strand
TGGGCTTAAAGCCACGGGTTATGGCGTAGTGGAGTCCGGGGTCAGCGGGCGGCCCAGGCCTCTGGAGGTCGGGTCGACCGACAGTGCCAGCACAGGCTCTTCATCCGCGGCATCCTGCACACTGTTAAGGAGCGTATTCGTTTGAACATCCTGCGCCCACAAAAGATGCGCCCACATGAACGCAACAACAAAAAATCCGGCTGAATAATACAATACTTTCATGTTCTTCTCTCCTTGCTCAAAGAATAAGGCCTGTCCGGAAAATCCGAACAGGCCTTATAGTATCACAATTTCGCGCCCTGAAAAATATCAGATCGCATAATCATCCCGCACCGACATATCGAGAAACATCTTGATCCTGCGGGAGCGCGTAGGATGCCGCAGCTTCCGCAAAGCCTTGGACTCGATCTGACGGACACGTTCACGGGTAACATTGAATTCAGCACCCACCTCTTCGAGGGTACGGCTGGTGCCGTCCACGATCCCGAAGCGCAGCTCAAGGATCTTGCGCTCACGCTCATCGAGGGTGTCCAGAACAGAACCGATCTCGTCTTTCAACATCGAATGCAGTGTGGCATTCGCCGGTGAAATAGCTTTCTTGTCTTCAATGAAATCGCCGAAATGCGTATCGCCCTCGTCACCGATCGGTGTCTGAAGCGAGATCGGCACCTGGGAGATCTTCATGATCTCCTTAACCTTCGAAACCGGAATGCGCATCTGCTTGGAAATTTCCTGGGCAGATGGTTCACGGCCGTATTCCTGCACGAACAAACGCGAAATACGGATGATCTTGTTGATCGTCTCGGTCATGTGGACCGGGATACGGATCGTACGCGCCTGGTCCGCGATCGAGCGCGTGATCGCCTGACGGATCCACCAGGTGGCATACGTCGAGAACTTATAGCCGCGCTTATATTCAAACTTCTCCACCGCGCGGATCAAACCCATATTGCCTTCCTGGATAAGATCGAGGAACGACAGACCGCGGTTAATATACTTTTTCGCGATCGATACCACCAGGCGAAGGTTCGCTTCGACCAGAAGCTTCTTGGCCTTATTGAACTGCGACTGGCGCACCTTGATCGCGCGCAGCTGATCGCGCACTTTTTCGACGGGCTCGCCCAGGTCTTTCAGGATCTTGCGCTTGCGCTCTTCCATGTCCTTCTTCGGAAGAGGCGGGCGCTTCATCGCGATCTGCTTGTCCAAACGGTACAATTCATCAAAGATCTTGGTGATCCTGGAAATGATCTGCTCATTGATCGACGCTGTCAATTTAAAACTCGTCACCAGGCGGACGGATTCCTTGACGTTCTTGGCACGGCGCGACTTATCCAGGATCTGCTTGAGATCATTAAGCAGCGTCGGACGGCGCTCCAGCTCATCTTTCACCACATCCTCAACATTCACTTCCTGCTTCTGGACCTGGGAAATGATCTCCATGGCTTCCCGGCGGGCAAAGGCATTCGCGAACAGCGATTCGGCAAAGCGGGATTCCGCCTCTTCGATACGCTTGGCCAGCGAAATCTCCTCGTCACGCGTGAGCAGCGGAATGGACCCCATCTGCTTCAAATACATCTTCACCGGATCGTCGAGCGGAATAAATTTGTCCGAATAGCCGCCGTCTTCCTCACGGCTTTCCTCACGGGCGCGCCGGACCTGCTGTTCACGGGTCTCCTCGGCTTCGCCGCCGCCTTCGGGCGCTTCAGGGCTCGGTGTTCCGCCCTCTTCTTCGCCGGAATCAACGACACGGATCCCCTTACCGTCCAGGATCTCGAATACCTGGTCGATATCTTCGGAAGATTCGATACTGTCGGAAAGTGTTTCATTCACCTCGTCATAGGTGAGAAACCCCTTCTTCTTCCCGGACTCGACGAGCTTGTCGAGATCCTGCTGAAAATCGCGGTCTTTTTCGTGTTCTTTCATTGTTACCCCTTGATGAGTTGGTTAAACTCTGTTTGAAGCGTAAGAACTTTCTGCCGATCGCCCGCGGCCTCAGCCTTGCGGATCGCCTCGCGAAGGATCTTGCGCTCCTCACGTCTGCGCCGGTCGCATATACGCCCGACACAATCTTCGAACACCCTCTGTTGGTCTGTCGCCGGAAGCGGCTCGCTTGCGGCCATGGTGACCAGATTCCCGAGCCCCTCGCCTTCGAGGCGCGACACAAGAATCGCGGGTGTCATATCTGTTTCTTTCTCAAAAAGCTCAAATGCCATGCGCACAATACTTTTAAACCGCGCATCTTTAATATCGTCCACCTGCAACCGGCTGTGCGCCGCCGCAACAAAACGCGGCTCATTCAATAACAGCCTGATGAGCGTCCCCTCGTCGGAATGAAGCGCTTTTTCTTCCAGGACCGGCGCCGCAGGCTCTTCATGAATAACCCGGGACGCGGCTTTATTGGAACGCTTCTCAGCCTCTTTCAAAAGCGCTGTTTCCGATACTCCCAATCGACCTGACAGCTCTCTCAAATATCCGCTTTTTGCCTCTTCGCTTGGCACTTTGTCGATCGTCGGAAGCATTTCCTGACAGATCCGGGCGCGGCCTTCGATCGTTTTAGCATCGTGCACGAGCAATAACCGCTCAAGCTTGAACTCAAATAAACTTTTTGCCTGAGCCACTGCCGCACGAAACGGCTCGATCCCATATTGAAGAACAAATGAATCCGGGTCTTCCCCGTCGGCGAGTGCCGCCACCCGCACATTCATATCTTCTGCCAGCAACAGGTCCAAACTTCGCAAGATCGCCATCTGCCCGGCTTTATCCATGTCATAGAGCATCACAACATTGCGCGTATACCGCCGAATAAGCCGTATCTGATCAACCGTCAGCGCTGTTCCCAGCGACGCGGCGATCGGCTCAAACCCGGCATTAAAGGGGCGGATAAAATCCATGTACCCTTCAACCACGACGACCATATCCTCCCGCCCTACCGCCTCTTTAGACCAGTTGAGCCCATACAGGTGAACACCTTTGGTATATACCGGCGTTTCGGGAGAATTGATATACTTGGCCTTGTCGTCTTTCTTAAGCGCCCGCGCACCGAACGCAAGAGCCCTGCCGCGCACATCAAAGATCGAGAAAATAACGCGGCCGCGAAAACGGTCGTAAAACCCTTTGTTCTCTTCGCGCGACACGACCAACCCGGACTTTTCAATGAACGCAGGGCTAAAGCCCTTATACTTCAAATGACTGATCAACCCGTCCCATGAATCCGGCGCATACCCCAACCGGAACTTTTTCGCGACCGAAGACGTAATTTTGCGCCCCTTCAAATAGGTACGCCCGACTTCGACTTCAGGGCCGGAACCTTCCATGAGATGCTGCTCGAAATACGCAACCGCCTCGTCGTTCATTCTAAAGACTTCATGCCTGAGATCATCTTTGGCACGGTCTTCATGACGCTCTTCGGGAAGCGGAATGCCGGACTTCTCTGCCAGAAGTTTTAGCGCCTCGAGAAACTCAAGCCGCTCATGCTTCATCACAAAAGTCAGGACATTGCCTCCGATGCCGCACCCGAAACAATGAAAGATCTGCTTATCGGGCGTGACCACGAACGACGACGTCTTCTCATGGTGGAACGGACAAAGAGCTTTAAAATTACGCCCCGCTTTCTTAAGCGGGATATAACTGCCAATAGTTTCGACGATATCTGTCCGGTCAATGACCTGACTGATCACGTCTTCCGGAATAAAACCCACGCCGCACGCTCCTCAAAAACTACTTACCAGGCTTTTCCAAAACATCCCTGACCGCTGTATTCACCTTTTCCTTTGGAAAAAGCTTGGTGATAACACCTTCACACATACCACGGTAAATATTCGGTGCCACATTCGTCACATATTTATTTGAAAAGGAAACACTGGCCATATGGGAAAGATACCCTTTCCCGGTCAGTAAAAACGCGAACATCAGCATACTCGCGACAATAAAAAACCGGCCAACCGCCAATACCGCGCCGCCCCACTTGTCGACCGCGGCCTGGGCCTGAATGGTAAACACCATCATGATCCCATCGCGGATGAACTTGCATAGCAAAAACAGTACAACCCAAAGTGCCACGAACACGATCAAAATACCCACTGGCGCAGGAGCCGCAACCTTGGACAGTAATAACCCGGTCAACGCCGTATAATAATGGAAAGCTACAAAAACGGTCACGAGCGCACCGAGCGTTTTAAAAAGCTCAATCACGACACCAGCTTGCACGCCAACATAA
>JADFWS010000120.1 GCA_015234065.1 Candidatus Omnitrophota bacterium | reverse complement strand
AAGAAAGAGCGGCAATTGATCACAATGCGCATAAGATCGGTCCGAGATCGCGTTGTTCTACGCTCTTTTAACGGCTTTAATGACCAGATGCCGCCCGAATAAGATATCGTCGGAAAGCATGACCTTGTTGATCCGGCTGTAGTCCAGGCCGTTCTTCTTTTTGGAACGCGCCTCTTTGGACTTCATTTGATACGCGATGAGCGGCTTCAAGAACGCCATGCCCGTTCCGTCATACTGGCTGGTCACATTCTTTTCCACGTCAAAGCCGCAATCATGCAGTAAATATTCCAACTCCGGATAACGCCAGGGAATCAAATGCACATTAAACGCAGTCATGTTCGGATTGTGCGCATTTTCAAGCGGCGGCTCACGGAAATATTCCCATGTCCCTTCAAAAACAAACCTGAGACGCGACTTTAAATTCAAAATATTGGGCGTTGAAATAATGAGTTTCCCACCGGGTGCGAGGATCCGGCTTATTTCCCGGATCACATCGAACGGATTCCTCAAATGCTCGATCACCTCCGCGAGGATCGCATAATTGAATTCCCCGGCGTTAAAAGGCATCGGCTTTGTCACATCACATACACGGAATTCGATCTCCTTGCGCTTGAACCTGGGCACATCCAGGTCTGTGGCAATCACATCAAATCCCATGTTCTTGACGGCCACAGAATAATCGCCATCACCGCATCCAAGATCGATCACCCGGCCCTTGGGTTCATCCTTGAGCAACCCCACCATCGCATTCAATAAATAATTCGGCTCATTACGGGCCATGGCGATTCCTTTTCGTCACACAATAAATGCGTTATTGATTAAAATGATAACTTGCGAGCTTGGCATACAGGTCCGACGTCTTCATCAGATCATCATGCACGCCCTTCTGGATAATATTGCCCTCTTCCATCACAAGAATGCATTGCGCATGACGAATGGTCGATAAGCGATGCGCGATCACAATGACCGTGCGGTCCTTCATCAGGTTGTCGAGCGCCTGCTGGACAAAGAATTCCGATTCAGCGTCGAGCGCAGACGTCGCCTCGTCCAACAAAAGGATCTTCGGATTTTTCACGATCGCGCGCGCAATACACAAACGCTGTTTTTGTCCGCCCGAAAGCTTAAAGCCGCGATCCCCGATCGTTGTATCCCAGCCTAACGGCATTCTTTCAATGAATTCCAGCGCCAACGCCTGGCGGGCCGCCTCATAAAGTTCGCTGTCCGTGGCGTCCAGCTTCCCGTAACGAAGATTGTCGCGGATCGTCCCGTGGAACAGGATCATCTCCTGGGTCACAAGGCCGATATGCTGACGCAATGATCCGGTCATCACCTCTTTAATGTTCTGCCCGTCAAAGAATATCGATCCCTGATCAGGATCATAAAACCTGAGCACCATGTTCATGACCGTTGTCTTGCCACAACCCGTCGGGCCCACAAGAGCGGTCGTCTTGCCGATCTCAAAATCATGCGTAAATCCGTTAATGACCTGGCGCTCTTCCTTTTTGTTGTATTTAAAGAACACCTTGTCAAACCGGATCGCCTTTTTCGGCGCGACACAGGCCGTGGCATCCGGCGCATCAAAGATCTTCGGCTTCCAATCCAGCACATCAAAAATACGCTTTGCCGCAGCCATGGACTGCTGATTGATCCCGTATACCGCCGTCAGCTTGTTGAACGGCCGATAAATGCTGATGAGCGACATGAGAAAGAACGCAAAAATACCGAACGACATTTTCCCTTCCATGACGTGCCGTCCGCCCATCCAGAATACGGCCGCGATCGCAACCGACATCAGAACCGTTGTCACCGGGGAAAGCGCCATATTCCGGCACAGGCCCTTCATGGTCGCCTTGTAATAACGCCAGTTCGTTTCCTCAAAACGCTCCATCTCGTGCTCTTCACGCGAGAACGCCTTCACGATCGAAACGCCGTGATTCGTTTCAGCAAGGACCGCGTACAGGTCGGCCATCGCCTCCTGAGAATTGCGCGATTGCTTCTTGATCGTCCTTCCGACGATATAGATGATCGCGCCATTGATCGGGAACACGATCAGGATGAACACAACCGTCTTCCAGCTGATCATGCACGCAATGATCGTGAACATCACCACCTGGAACGACTGAAAAATAAGGTCTGACAGCCCGCTCGAAATGGCATATCCGATGAGCGGCGTGTCATTCGTGATGCGTGCCATAAGCTCCCCCTGGCGCTTGTGGCTGTAAAAGTCGAGAGACAAGTCCTGATATTTGCGAAAGACCATCGTCCGCACATCCGTCACAGACTTTTGCGCCATGGCATTCATGAAATAATTCTGCAGGAACAGAAATATGCCCTGAAGCAGCGCAAAGACCGGAACAGCGAAAATAAGCCCGTAAAAAAGCGTGTTACGGTCAAGGGCATTGACCTGAGTAATGAACTGCGTGACAAAAGACGGCATCCCCGCCGGAAGGACAACCGGTTTATTATTCAGGATCCTGTCGGCTAACGGCACAATAGCCCCGACCTGAAGGCCGTTGAACGCGGTCGAAACCAGCATGCACGCCGTTCCCCAGATCAGATAATGGAGATTGCGCCGCCCCAGATTGATCATCCGGAAATAGTCTTTCAACTGGAATGTCCTTTCGATATTAAAAACTGTTCGACCGCCTCGACAACATAATCGAGCTGGCCTACGCCGATATCCTGATGAATACCGATATGCGTCCCGTGATCACTGCAATACTCCGCCTCTGGAAAACTGCCCAGCTTATACCCCAGAAACGCGTAACTCGGGCACTGCGTCGGCATGGAATAAAAAAGATTGCGCGAATCGATCCCGCGGCTCTCGATATACGCCACAAATTCATCTTTCGTAAAATTAAGACCCGGCCTCAGAATGATCGAAAACGCATGCGGCCCGAGCTTTTCAAAAGATTCTTCTTTCAGCGTAATAAAGAATTTGTCAAAACGACGGAATTGCCCGATCAGATACAGCATATTTCTCCGGCGGGTTTCCAGAATATCCTGAAAAATATCCAGGTTCCCAAGGCCCACCGCCGCTTCAAGCTAATTCATCTTCGCCGAAAATCCGATGCGCTCAAACGTGAATTTCCCGGTCATCCCGTGATTGCGCAGAGACCTTAACACCTCGGCCGTTTTCTCACAATCCGTAATGATCATGCCGCCTTCGATCGTGGTCACAATATGCGCCGCATACAGGCTGAAACACGCCATATTGCCAATAGCGCCGATCTTCCGGCCCCTGTACTCGGCGCCGTGCGCTTCCGCCGCATCTTCAATGACCTGCAAATTATGCTTCCCGGCGATCGTCAGGATCTTTTCCATATCGGCAGGCTTGCCCATCAAATGCACCGGCATGATCGCGCGCGTCCGCGGAGTAATGCATGCCTCGATCTTATCCGGATCAATATTCAGCGTCTCACGCTTCACATCCACAAAGACGGGCGTAAGCCCGGCCTGGAACACCGCGTTGCCAGTCGCCACAAACGACAGCGCCGGCACAATGACCTCATCCCCGCGTTTAGCGCCAAAATCATACAGCGCCGCGCACGCCAGGGCATCCGCATCCGTGCCGCTCGAAACCGCAACGCCGTATTTAACGCCGAACAGCGCCGCGAATTTCTCCTCGAATTCTTTAACGTACTTGCCCTTTGTAACCCACTTTGTATCCAGAGCCTCGTCAATAAGCCGGCGCGCCTTATCGGTTACAGACACCGTGCCGAATGGAACTTTATATCCTGCTTTTTTTGATTCCTGGCCTGATTCGATCTTCATAGAAGCATTTCCTTAAGGTGCAACTTTGCCCATTCGAAGCGCTCCGGCGTGCCGATATCGATAAAAGGCGCATCGACTCTGTAATGAAAAAACCCTTTTCCGATCAGGCCTGGGAAAAAATTGTATTCGATCGAAAACTTCCCCGCCGGCATAGCCTTAAGAACGCCGCGGTTAAAACAATAGATCCCGGCACTGATATACTGGACGTCTTTGGTCTCGAACTTTTCCTTGAACGCCGTGATCTGGCTTTTTTCATTGCTCACGATCGTCCCAAAATCCTTATTGCCTTCAACACGGACGCCTACCAGCGTCGCCAAAGCCTTCTTCTTTTCATGAAAAGCCAAAAGCTTCGGATAATCCACCGGCGTAAAACAATCACCGTTCAGGCCGAACACAATATCATTCTTGATGAATTTCTCGGCATGCTTGAGCGCCCCGCCCGTTCCCAGCGGCTCTGGCTCGATCGACATCCCAATATCGACCTCTTTAAACTTGGCCTTGTCATGCGCCCCCAGCGTCTCGCCCTTGTACCCCG
>JADFWS010000011.1 GCA_015234065.1 Candidatus Omnitrophota bacterium | reverse complement strand
CCGATCTTCAGGGCCAACTGAATATCTTTATACACTTTTGTCAAGCGCATGAACATGAGTGAACGTTCTTCCGGGACCTGAACGGCATTCAAAAACGCCTCGGCGGCGAGCGTATAATTTTTTTGATGATAATAGATCAGCCCAAGATCATAATAAAACCAGAAAAAATACGGGTTCTGATCAATGGCTTTTTTATAATACGCGATCGCTGTCGCGGGCCTGCCAAGGTAATAATACGCATATGCCGCCGCACCACACGGAGCTGGAGCTTCAGGGTCTGCCGCCAAAAGTGTTTGCACCATTTTATAATATCCTGCGAGCTCAACCAGCTTTTCCCGGCCCATTTGGGCCGGATGGTCGGCAAACATCTCGATATCCGGGATCTGCGGCAGCATCTGATTGATCGCCTTGGCTTTGAGCACCGTACTGCGCACTAAAACCTGCCAGGACAAAAGCGCCACCAAGAACAGCAGCGCCGTCCTCGTCAGCAGAAACTTGATAGCCCGCTTCCAATCTATTTTCTGGAACATATTAACCATATCAGCCATCCAAAGATCCCTGCGAATAATGCGATTAACCCATAGGCCATGACATAGCGCCATGGCGTGTAGAACCTGAAAAGCACCATATGCTCACCCGCAGGAATGAATATCCCCTGAAAGGTAACGTTCGTCCTTACGATCTCGGTCTTTTTCCCGTCAATAAAAGCCTGCCAGCCCGCATGATAATTAGTTGTCCTCACAAGAAACTTCGGTGCATCAAAATGGACCTTCAAAAGCATTGTGTTCACGTCCGCCTTCAGGATCTTAAAATCCGGGGCTCCGTCGAAAGGGATGCTGGCCTGTGGGGCCACCTCATGACGCAGATCCAGCGGCAAGCTCGTCGCATCCGAAACATAGGCCACATTCTCAAAAGTGATCATGGCTTTTGAGATCGCTGAAAAGTCAGATGAAAGACCGTGAGCCGCGGCAACACGATCACAGATCAGAAATTTGGCCTGTCCATAACGCCACAACACCGCATGATGAATGCGTTCAAGCGCCGTATAGATCCATTTTGTTGAAAAATATGGCGTGGCAGCCGACGGGAGCGGCCCTTTTGGTTTTTCAAGAAGCACCTGCGCCTCCTGCCTGGATAAAAGCGACAACGCCGGTTGCGTGGTGAATGTATACGCCGGGCCATTGCCGGGAACTTGCTGCCGATCAAGCCGCTGGAATACTTCACATGGCTGGATCACGATCGCGAGCCACAATATGCCTGCCAGCACCCGGCGATTACCCAAGCCCCAGATCTTGGCCATAAAAAACACCACGCTTAAAAAAAGGACCGCATACGACGAATACGTAGACACTTCCTGTTCAAGAAAGAACACCAACATCGCGACGTGGACCGCACTGACCCATAGTGAAAGCCATATTCTCGGAAATCTTTTCTTGGGCAGCTCTTTAAAAAACGCCGCGGCCTGCTCCACTACAAAAATGACAGCGATCGGCAACAACGCAAGCCATATAAAAAACTGAAGATTTCTGAAATATCGAAAGATCGGCATGAGGCGATACAAAAACGGATGAATAAACGACGCATCCGCGATCCCGAAAAGAAAAACAACAAGCCAGAGAACAAAGAAAAACACCATCCGACGGCTGACGGCAGTCCAGATACAGCTCATTGCGGTCAGGATCATAAAAAGCGGAATATACACATCATCCAGCCTTAACTGCTCCAGATCCACAAAAAGACGGTTAAAAATAAAATGCGGCAAAAGCCCACCCTCATTGACCTGCTGCAGCGAAACGACCATACTGCTTCCGGCGGCATCTCCGGCATAACGCGCCGGGATCAGCACATCGCCAACCCTTGAATTCCAAAACCATGCCAGTGCGGGAATACAGGATAACAATAATGCCCCACAGCAACCCAAGGCAAATTGCGGCTGTTCCTGTACAAAATGCCACGCCCTCTTCAATGCGGCACCCGCATCCTGCCAGTACAATGCCGCCGTGCATACACCAAAGAAAAACAGGAATGTATAAAAATACAATGGAATGTACGTCGTATTAATAATCATGAGCGAAAAAACAGCCCCCAGCAAGAAACGCTTTCTAAATTCTTCCATAAAACCGAGCAAAAAATAAAAGAACCAGATCGCAGGAACAATGATCAACAATAAATACGATTCAAAAGCCTTATGCCCGAGAGAGGAAAACAAAAGAAAAAGCACAGCCAGAAGCGGCAGGAGTTTCCCGGTAAAAAGCCGGCGGCAAAGAAGAAAAAAACCGCACACCCCCAGGAAATAATACGCCGTCATAAACACGCAATACGCCACAAAGAAATCCATGCCCACCCCTGTTAAAAGAAGGAGCATCCCATATAAAGGGTTGAATTCTCCGATACGGCGCAAAAAGAATTCATTCGTCAGGCCAAAATCATTCCCGAGAAAAGAGTCCTGCGGCGACCACAGCGGATATACGCCACGGGCAATATTCTCCAAATAAAAATGAATGTGCTGAAAATATGCCTGTGCATCGATCGGAAGCGGGCAATGCCCGGCAATATAGTCACGGAAAAGAAAACACCAAAGAAAAAAAGACAACACCAAAACGACCAACACCTGCGCTGTCCCGGAGAAAACAAACTTCTGCCCCCACCAGGAAGCCGCATTTTTACCATTCAAGCCCTGTAATAATCTTTTTTTGTGCGTGCCCATAAAAATTTCTTATTGTTTGATGACAAACATACTATCGCCGGCCCTAACATCCACCACAAACGCAGCAAACGCCATGTTAGAAGAATAAACCGCAACACGCGCTCCCGGCTGAACGTTGGCCGCGCGATCGACCAGCATTCTATCTTCCTGCCGCAAGACCTGCAACGATGTTTTTCCAAAATCTGCGGCATGCGCACGACAAACCGACATAGCCGTAAACCCGCAGGCAACCACAAGGCACCCCCGTAAGATCCTTGAACCCTTATCCAACATGGCAACCGTCGTCACCATCATAAGCACGGCGGGAACAAATAAAAACCTGCTTTGCTGAGAGCCGAACCACCACAGGATCCAGGAAGCCACGCATAAAACCGGCAATACAGGGAATTGTTTGCATCCGATCGCCCGCGTCAAAAAGAAAACAAATGGCCCTATCATCAATACTATGGGTAATCCCAACGGATAATCAAAACGATTATTCACGCCTTTATCCGGGACCGCGATCAACCAGAAATGGGCCAGAAAATTTCCTGCATTGCGCGGAAGCCCATATGTATTCCGGGTTGAAATATACTGATCACTTACTGCCTTCATTTTTTCCTGAAAACCAGGTGCTGGCGTTATGATCGGCTTAAATATGCCAACCCCAACAGGAAAAAACGGCGTGCCCGTATAAAAGAATGATTTTAGCATAAACGG
The DNA here is from genome assembly GCA_015234065.1 of Candidatus Omnitrophota bacterium. Taxonomy (GTDB): domain Bacteria; phylum Omnitrophota; class Gorgyraeia; order Zapsychrales; family Fredricksoniimonadaceae; genus JADFWS01. The sequence continues at coordinate 21,551 of JADFWS010000011.1, read as the reverse complement.
GCCCGCGCATACCAAGCCGGCCACAGCAAACGAAACCAGAAAAGCCCGCGCACGAGGGCGCCAGTCCCCGACACCGGATTCACCAGCCTTAAATCCCAATAACCAGCGCTTGGGCCTGACCAAAAGCACTATCAAAAGCATTCCCAGCACCAACAATGCCGCAAATATCGGCAGCATCGGCTTCCCAAAAACAAAAAATCCCGCTTCGATCGCAGCCAGTATCGAATGCCCTGCCAAAAAAGCCTCTATGGCTGCAATACATAAATAACACAGGACAATATCCAGCATCGCGGTCCCGCCTTGGATCATCAGCCCATGTAAACCAAGAATCAAGACCGCCGCCAGCCATGGCTGCTGCGCGCCAGCCCTTCTGGCTAAAGAAACGGCGAGCAATGGCAGTGCTGCAAAAAAAAAGAACTGCGGAAACTTATTCGGAAGCTCTGTCACCAGCCAATACGGCGTAAACGCAAAATCGATCGGCGAAAGAAAGAAATCCGCCCACGACCACGGCAAATGTGCAAACGAGCCCGTCAAAAGATGCTGCCTCGGGACCGTAATGTGATAATTGATCGCATCAAATTCCTGCGGCAAATGCGGTGGCAGAAGGCTTGCATAAAAAACAACTCCAATGATCACCAGTGCAAAAAGTCCGCACAACAGCCAGAACCCATTTTCCCATGATAAGCGCGGGAAACATATCGGCTTAAACCTGAAGGAACAGGCCTTCATGTGCCTGAACGCAAGAACAGCCGCATATACCAGGAACAGGGCCGACGCAAACCATGTCGTATGGCCGGTCGGATGCAAAAGAATAGCAAGCTCCAACCAATAAACGCCGTACCCGATTACCAGAAGAACTGTGGGCAAATGAATGAACGGGATCATCGCTGAAGAAAAACAACCATACGCCAGACGATATAGGCCGTGGTTATTAAAACAAAATACACATTCAAACCAAAAGACTTTTTATCCCTGATCTGCATGTTGGAGGATCCTTTTATTGGCCATAAGCCACTCAACTACCCGCATAATTCCTTCTTTAGCCGCCACCCTGGGCCGCCATTCAAGAGCCTGACACGCTTTCGCGATATCCGACACATAAACTTTCTGGTCAAACTTACGCCACGCATCAAACCGGACCTTCACATGCCGTCCGGTCAGATCCTGTAAAATGCCGATCAACTCAAGCAATGACAGCGTATTCGCTGGCCCGCCGCCCATATTAAATACATTCGACGGGCATTTTCCCGTCATAAATTTCTCAAAAGCATTCACCAGGTCTCCGACCCATAGCACATCCCGAACCTGTTTACCATCACCATAAACAGTGATCGGCTTACCCTGCAAAAAACGGATCGCAAACCACGCGATCCAGCCCTGATCTTCAAACCCGAACTGGCGCGTGCCATAAATACAGCTCATACGAAAAACACCGGTTCGGATACCCAGCGTCTTCGCATAATCTTGCGCGTAAAGATCCCCTGTCAATTTAGAAACACCATACGGCGTATGCCCGCACATATCGACTGAACACACTTCGGAGACACCCTTACCACTTTTAAACCGATAACGCGTTTTTGCCTCCGCGATCGGATATTGATTCACATTATCGCCATATACTTTATTCGTCGAACAGTAAACAAGGACACCCTTTGGATTAACATCCCGCAATGCCTCCAGAACATTGATCGTCCCGGCGGCATTAATGCTGAAATCTTCCAGTGGATCATTCAAAGAGAATCCGACACCCGGCTGGCCTGCCGCATGCACAACGGCATCTGGTTTGTATTTCTTGAAGCATCTGCCCAGCGCGGCCCGATCACGAATATCATCCTTCACCCGGACAACATTCTTTTTCGTTCTTAAATAATTCCAATTATATTCCACGGACTTTGTATCCGAGCCGAAGATCGCAGAACGCATTAAATTGTCGTACACGATCACCTGACAGCCTTTGCCGGCAAAGCGCTCCGCGACATGAGAGCCCACCATCCCCGCCCCACCCGTAACAAGAATTTTCATGCCATTCCTTCAGCCGACCCCGGCGCTTTTAATGCAGCGTGCTTCTTCATGATCCGCTTTAAATACGTAATCAACACGAAATACTCATTGATGGTCCGCAGCACATTGATCTTGCTGGCGCCCTTTTTCTTCCCATAATTATAGACAAACGGGACTTCCACAATGCGCGTCGTAAACAGCGATAATTTGATCAAAAGCTCAGCGTTAGCAACAAACCCTTTGGACTGGATAAGCCCAAAAGACCCAAAATAAAAAGACGCTTCTTTTAAAACACGAGCTCGGTAAACACGAAAGAATATCGTATAATCACGAATATCCCGGATCGGAAAGAACACGCGCATTAACCTGTTGGCGCCATGACTGAAAATCAGCCGGAAGAACGGGAAATTTATATACTTCCCCCCGGGAAGATAACGGCTTGCGACCACAATATCCGCCTCGCCTCGGACAATTTTTTCTGCCATCGGCAAGACCAGCGACTGTTCACTAGTCTGATCGCTTTCCATAATAACAATAATATCATCGTTAGCCGCGCCCTGAAGCGCGGCAGCCAACCCCGCCGAAAAAACGGCGCCGACGTTCATATTGATCACAGAACCCGTGATCATCAGGTCTTCCCGCCGCAGCGCCTCCAGCATTTCAAGCGACCCGTCCGTCGATCCATCATTAACCGCCACTATCCGATACTGACGGCCGGACATCATCCCCCGTATATTAGCGATCAGCGCGGCCAGATTGTTTTTCTCGTTATAAATCGGAAGAATAAAATAGATCATTGCGCCTCTCGCCTGTAAACCTGCCAATATTTACTATAGAATCCCGTTTGAAGCCCCTTCAGGCCATGCGTATCAATATTCCCAAATCGCGGTGAATACAGATAATATACATTCCCCGGCAAGGTCAGCGCGGCCGCCAGATCTGAACGAAACATAAATATTTTAAACCCGAATCCCTGCGCCCGATTCATCAATAGCGGAACAGCCGCGCCCGGCTCCATGGCATTCGTATACACCGTACCCTTTCGAGCTGCGTCCTGAAAGCCGCCGTTCCCTTCGATCCATGACATTAAATTGCCCGTGTCGTAATGATACAACATCTCCCGGTTAAGCGCATATTGAGCCACGCACACGTTCAGCACCAGCGCACAAATGCCGATGACAATCGTTACCCTGCAAGCCCGCGCCAACCGCGGCGCCATGGCAATAGCCATAAAAAAAGCAAAGAAAACTCCGAGAGGCCCGGCATAATACGAGGTCGCGTTCCATGGCAATAAAAGCAACAAAAAGAACCCGTACAGCGCCGCGCCCGACAATATTCCCCATTTTCCCAACACACCATATTCCCCCTGAACAGGCGCTTCTGCCTCTACTCGATGGGCTCGCAAAAAGATAAAACCGGCAGCTACCAGCCAGGGCAAATGATTCGAGAAGTCTTTGATCCCCCAGGCCACACAATTACCCCGGATCCTGTGAAGATCCGTAAAAGAATATCCTGCGGAATATCCATGGCCCACCAACAGCTTAACGATCACGCCATACACCAGCGCAATGAAGAAGATCGCCAGCCCTGTCATCGCAAGGCGGTGATAACCAGCACCCTTGCCCCACAAAAAACATGCCGCCAGGCCAACTCCCAACGCCAGCCCCCCCGAAATAAATGTTTCTTTTGAGCCAAAGGATAAGAAAAGGAGCAATAACAAAAGAATAAATGATCCGGCGAGCAATCGCCCGCTAAAAACATTTCCACGAATAACCGCCTTCAAAAGGCCAATAACGACGTGCACCGCCAACCCTAAAAAGAACAGGCCATAGGTCTCATGCGTCGACAGGAAGAAGAAGCCGTCATAAAAATAATGAAAGGATAACGCGATCGCCGCAAAAAGCAACGCAGCAGAGCGCCTTTCTGATATACGCGCCACTGCCCATCCCCATATGCATAGTGTCAACACGATCTCCAACCATTTAAAAATATGAAAAAACCCCGGGGCTTTCTCGAACAACGAATAAAATATCGCCGAGTGCATCACAAATGTCGGACGAAAGACCCCCCAATTACAAAGAGCCTTAAAATACAATCCATACCGTTCCATGACCCCGGAGCCGGTAGAAAGGATCGAAACGTCATCCATCAATCCCCATGACCAGGTTTGATTCAAATAGGAAAAAAGGATCAATAACAGCGGAACTCCGGCCGCAATTCCCCACAACAGGCCCTGCAGCATCTCTGCCGAATATGTCGATCTTTTATCCTGCATCAGCCGCACCCCATCCTTCAATTTTTTTTGCATAAACTTCCATAAAGTCACCCATCGCCACCGGCAAACAGGCACCGGATAATAACGGGACTTTCCGTAATACGCGGATAACGCAACACAAAAACCCATTAATGGACGACAACTTATACTCCAAATATTTCAAACTAACCACATGTTGATATGCCTTAATTGACAAAATTTCAAAGCCGGCTTTCTCAAGATACTTCCTGATAGTCCGGCGATCAAAATAAAAAATATGCATCATCATAAGCCACGGCCAGCGCCGCCCCAGAACCCGTGCGTATAAACTGCCGCTATCGACCGTAGAGAAGGCCAACACGCCGTCATCCTTAAGTGCCACCCGACAACTTTTTAACGCCGCCAACGGGTCATCAAGATGTTCAAGCACATCCCACATCGTGATCGCATCAAATTTCTTTTCGAAACGGGCCAAATCCTTATATGTACCCTGTTCCAGAGGCAACTGGAACAACTCTCGACCCCGCTTCACGCCCCAACCCGACGGCTCAATGCCCTGGACATTCCACCCTCTGGCCCGGGCACGGAAAAGAAAAATACCAATAGCACACCCAACATCCAACAAATCGCCATTTTTCTTAAACCGCGATAAATTATCCAAGTTATGCTCAAAAGCCCTGCTGCGGCCCTCCGTCTGATCATCAACATAAGACTGATCCTCAACAGCCTGATATTCATCCTCAAGGGCATTCCCGTCAGGTCGCGGCGAGGAAAACAAAAGCCCGCACTCCTGGCAACGGACCACCCGATAATGCTCCCCGTGCCCGCAATTGGTACACGCAAAAGAATGCCCCCGCCCAGGATTCTGACCAATCGTGTCAGGATACTGCTCAAGCACACGGGTTGAACCGCATAAATTACACGGATATTCTTTTATCATCCTCTTTTCCTGCCGATAGCGTAACGATATATCTCTGTAAGCCGATCATGATTTTGTTCCGCCATATACAACGCTTGAAAAGACCGCCGCGCCTCCTGGCCAAGCCGCGCCGCCAAACCCTCGTCGAAGAACAGCCGGTTGACTTGGAACGCCAGGCCCTCCGGACTTCTCGGCGAAAAAAGCAACCCGTTGCTCTCATCCTTAATAAGGCCCTCCAGGCTTCCAATACGGCTCCCGACAACTGGGATGCCGCACGCAAAGGCCTCGACCATCGTCACGGGAAAATTTTCGTAACATTCAGACGGAATAATCACACAACGCGCGCCGCGTAGTTTGTGCAGGTATTCTTCCTTTTCCAGAAAACCCGTGAAAGAGATCTGGGCGGAAGGGTCGCGCGCCGCCATTGCCCGCAGCTCTTCCTCGAGCGGCCCTGTACCGGCAATGACCAGCGGAATGCCTTTAAGCCGCAGCCACGCGTGAAGCAGCGTACGCACACCCTTTTCTTCGCTCAAACGGCCGCCATAAAAAGCATACCCCTCATCACGCTGGCGCTCCCCGGGATCAGTCACCAAAAAATTAGGTTTTACGAAAAAACGCTCTACCGGCAAACCTTGTTTGACATATCGGGAATATGCAAAATCACTGGTAACAATGAACGCATCCACTTTTTTCTGCCATGTCTGCTGACGCCAATGCCGGTCCAGCATCCTCACAATGGCCCAGGTCAAGATACGCGAATCGTGATAACATCCGTAACGAATGCCCCTTCGCAAGCCGTGATCCATACATTCTTCGCACGGAAAGCCCTTACGAAACAAGAGGGCATTGGCACAAAGCATGCGAAAATTATGCAGCGTCTGCACAATGGGAACACCCTCATCCCGGCACGCATCATAGACCGACGGTGTCATCATAAAGAACGTATTATGGAAATGGGCGATATCCGGCCGGAACTTTCGAAGGGTCTTTCGCAATTGATCGTACGAAGCGCGGGACCAGTCCCAGGAAAAAACATGCCGCAACTTGGCTAACGGCGAGAACGCGTTGAAATCATTATTGGTCATTTCCCAGAAAACAACATCATGACCATGGCGGCGCAACAGATCCACTTCCGACGCGGCGGCAGCGTCCTCCCCGCCTTTAAAAATATAATGATTGTGGCCGACCAGGACCTTCATTCCGCTCCTGTCATTGCGAAACGCCTTTGAACTGCTGTGCATACGCCAACGTCACACCAAAGAATGTCCAAAAGGGGATCGCGTTATATGGCAGTTCGAGGAACACCGAGAATTGTGCCGTCACAATGCCATAAACCAATATGGAAACGAGCAGGCCCCCTGTCAACGAGCGCGCACGGATAAAATCATGTGCCATCGCCCAAACAAGCCACACGATCACGCCGATAATAATAAGCCCAATAATCCCGCCGCGATAGATGAAATGGAAAAATGAATTGTGCGGTGTAATATAACCATCCCGCAACCACTCGCCCTCTGCCCAATGCAGCATTTCTAGTGAGCTCGACCGCTGCGGCCTTGCAAAACTAAACCCGAACAACGGTTTTTCATGCCACCACTCAAGCGCCATATCGCGCCAAATAAAATACCTGAACATTTCATTCGTATACGCAACATCTATGGCGCGTGCCGCATCCACATTTATGGCCGGCACAAATTTCTTGTCACGCAGAGGCGCCATTATAGAAAAACCGGTTAATGCCGATGGCGCCACGGCTGTCAACGGAATGGTCGCCGGCACCATCCCTGCGGATGCAGCCTTCATGCGCGCCGTACCCGGCAAAGGTTGTTTCAACTCACGATAATCCTGCGTTGAACACGCCGATCCGTCAAATACGCTGTTACTTTCATCATGATACAAACAAATGCCCAGCTTCATCGGCACATATGTGTTCTTTGCCTGTTTAATTTCATCATGGTATGTTTTATAAACGCGGTATATTTCCTGAGGCGCTAACAAAGAATGGACCGCGTTCCGGTCAAAACACGCCGTAATAATCCCTACCAATGCCGCGCCCATCAATACTGCCAGTACGAACTTCCGCCTGGCCCCGCTAAAGAACTGCGCAAGAAAAATCGCCAGGAAAACCATGGCCACGACAAGGCCGAGATAATTCGCGCGGCTTCCACCCACAAAAGGACTCGCATAAATAAAAACAGTCCCGGCAAAAATTACGAAGAAACACCTCTTCACAACTCCTGTTATTCTCATCCCGGCTAGAATAAGGACAATAAAGAGGCAATATCGGGCAAAAAGAAATCCGGGCTCAAAAAGCAGGATTATTCCAGCCAGCAGCCCAGTCAGCAAAACCAGCCCGGAAGCCATACGTTCTTTTCGAAAGAACGTATAGGCAAATACAGCCGTCATCGGATAATAAAATAAGGCCGCATTACGCAATGCCAAAGGGCCAGTGAAAACATAACCGGCCAAAGCCTTTCCAACGACCCATATAAAATAACCCGCAAGCAGCACATGAAACCATGTCCACTGAAAAGGCGACACCTTATTCTGATAACAAAAAATAATAAAACAGAAAAATAGGGCGATCTCACCCGCAAATATAGGAAAATTCAGGCCAGAAAGATAAATATGAAGCTCTGAAAAACGAACATTATATAAGAAATAAGCGCCCGACAATACCGCAAGGAAGGCCATTCCTATCCAACGGACAAATGCGCTATCGGCTATTCCGTTCCATATCTTCATGCTGCCCGCCGTTCTTTCAAAAAATCATCGTAACCGCGAATTGTGTCGAGCCGCCCACGTAAAATATTCCTTGTCCCCTCAAGGCCGCCCTGCAAACTCGAAAGATCACGGCACACCAGGTCCCGCAACAAATGCCCCAGAACGCACCAGCCATACGCCGCCATGGAAACACCATTTTTCTGCGCCAGATAATACATATTCTGAACCCATGCCCGGCGATATTTCTTCCCGTTTTGCTGATTCGGAGGGGCCGGGTCCTGAAAACATATAGCTTTGGGCTGAAAAAAAAGTTTATATTCTTTGGATACGCGATAAGAAATATCCACATCATCCCCATGCGCATAACCACTCAATCGCTCATCAAAACGATACCGCGCAACGATCTCCCGCCGCCAGAAAGTACAGCCCCCGGAAACAAATTCAGTATCACAAAAATATGGAAGGCCATGGGTGAATGTCGGCGCTCCGCTGGCCAGAAACCGCCCGCTGCCTTCATGCGGCATCAGAAAAAAAGCCTGGAACAACTTCGGTCGGCGATCCCAGCAAGCAACACACCCCATGCCCCCGGCATACACTCGGGCAGTATCCTTTTCAAGGACAAGAACAAGTTCCTCACAAAAATTTGGGTCAAGCGTAATGTCATCATCCAGAAACGCAACAAGATCTGCCTTCCCGCAGGCATCAATGCCCGCATTACGCGCCAGGACAAGAGACTTTACCTCCCGAGGCAGATACTTCTTATCAACCCCAGGCATCTGCCACCGCTCAAACGCTTCCCGGGTAAGCTCATCATCACTCTGATCAACCAGCACAATCTCCGACGGCAAGCGCGACTGCCGGGCAATGCTCGACAAAAGCTTCTTGAGCAGCTCCGGACGGTTCAATGTCGGGATAATAAGGCTATACGACAGGCTCCCCATCTTTAGGCGATCCCCCGCTCCAGACGAAACGCCTCAGCCTTAGGCAGCCCGGCGGTCATGCCGCGAAAAGCAGCCAAAGCCTCAAGTCCTTTTTCCGAACGAAAATGTGGAAACCGGCGCTGCTCACCACAATAGCAGCGCCAGGCTGTCATTTTTCGTTCCCAAACCGCGGCCACATCCACAAAAACATTCGGATTAAATGTTGGGTGGAACTTCCAGTTGCCACTACAAGGGATCTCGAACGTGTAGATCTCCCTCGGACACCAGGCCTGAACCGGCCGGCAGGCCACCTCGACCGCGTCAAATGTAATCCGATGATCGATATTAACCTCGGATGGATTATGGGTGAAGATCATCGTCGGGCGAAACGCCTTCATGACACCCTCGATCTCTTTGGTAATAGAAAGGAACGGGTATGTGTCAAACTGAACACAAAGACGACTGCCCTGCCAGGAATCGCGCACCCCAAGGCTCTTGAGCGCCTTGTTCGCCTCTTTCCAGCGCCGCGCACTCTGCTCATGAAATTCAGAGCAATCATGTTTCCCGACAGGGAAACGGGCTGAAACGCCTTCCCCTAAGAAAAGAACTCCGACCCGCGCTCCAGCGCGCACCGCGCGCACAATCGTACCGCCACATCCCAAAACCTCATCATCAGGATGCGCCGCTACGACTAAAAGACGTGTTTTGGCATCAAACCGCATCAGGCCACCATCCTTCCTATTAAACAAGACATCTGTTTTCTAACCTGAACCGGGAGCTGGCGTGACGCATACGCCAATGTCTCAGCCTTCAGCGCATCCACTCTTTCAGGCGGCAACCCTTTAATACTGTCGCGCCAGAGCAATGTTGACCAATAATATTCCGCAAAACTATTGGCATCAGGAAAAGACATCACGGAATCAACCTGTTCATAAGAAACATGCGCCTTTCCAAAGAACTTTTCGAACATGGGCCGAAATTCGCAGGCGATCCGCTCGATACGGCCAAAATGCTCCTTGTCCGCCTTCCTGCCGGTCAATGATTCACTCCAGGCCGTAAGCTCTCGGACATTATCCGGCCCAGGCCCGATGACGACGAACACGCCCCGCGGCGACAGCAAGCCTTTGAGCCTCTCGAGCAACTTGTGGCTATCCTCGGTATAATAAAGCGAATACATGGAAAACACCCAATCAAAAGGACGCCCGAAGTCCGCAAAAGGCTGATCAAAATCCTGCACATAATACTTCACATTCACGGGTGACAGAGCGCCATACGCGGCACGGGCATCCGCAACGGCTTCAGCATTCTTATCAAACCCGAAAACCCGGCCGTCGGGGCCGACAGCTTTCCAAAAAAGAGCGGTAAAATTACCATTCCCGCAGCCAACATCCAGAATATCGTCTCCGGAAACGATCGGAAACTTTTTGCTGACCCAATCATGCAGGTCAAAATCGCTGTATTGTTGATGGGCGTTGATACGTGAATGCAGGGCCTTATTGGGCTCATGATATGAGAATTGCGGAACTGACATACAAACCTCCCTGTCATTTAAAAACAACGATGGTCCTCATACGTTGTTTAAGAAAAACTGCCGGACATTATGCGCGGCCGCCATTTCCATAGCCGCGCGAGCCCCCTGTGTCAGCGTCCCCACATGAGGCGTAAGCACAACATTCGGCAAGCCGCACAGCGGCCCCTGGTACGGCTCCCGGGCATAAACATCAAGCGCCGCGGCGGCGATATGGCCCGACGACAAAGCTGATGCCAGCGCTATCTCATCAACGAGCATCCCGCGCGCAACATTAACCAGTAACGCTCCAGCCTTCATTTTCCCGAATGCCTCGGCCCCCAGGCAAAACGGATTTGCTCCGTCGAGCGCGAGATGAAGCGTCAGAATATCCGCCCCTTTCAACAATTCATCGTACGTCACAATCTTGACGCCCATCACCTTGGCCCAGACATGATCCGGCGCGATATCATATCCCCAGACATCCGCTTCCAACCGCCGCAATAATTCTGCGACCCGCCGACCGATACGCCCAAGGCCAACCACCCCGACCACAGAACCTTTCAATTCCATCCCCATCAATCGTTCCCATTTTCCGCAACGCATCAACTCCGTATGAAACGTCAATCGACGTAAAAGATCAAAGATCATAGCCAGTGTGATCTCTGCGACCGGCTGGATCACCACATCCGGCGTATTATATATCCTCACGCCCCGTTCTTTGGCCGCGGCCAAGTCAATATTATCCACTCCAACCCCGCAGCGGCTGATACATTTAAGCCGCGGTAAAGCCTCAAGGACGCGTGCATCATAAATCTCAAGCCCGGCGATCACCGCGTCCGCTCCAGCGGCCTGACGAATAAGCTCCGCTGCTTCAAGTCGTTTTCCAGTCAGATTATGTGCCACTTTGAAACTCTGTTCCGTAAGGATATCGAGGGGGCGCTTGTCTTCTCTGGCAAATGTAGAACTGGCAATAAAAACATGCTGATCCATAATCATGTCCTGAAACGGCCATTACACGCCTGTACATGAACACCATGCTCAAACGTGGATTTTTTCATGCCCACACGGCCTCCGGCCGCCTGCACAAGTGCTACACCTGCGGCTATATCCCAAAGCATAATATCGCGTTCAGCATACGCATCAAACCGCCCCGCCGCGACATACGCCAAGGAAAGCGCTGCCGATCCTATAAGCCGGGGTTTTTTATACGCCCGCACGTTATGCGCAAAGTTTTCAAGGCTTTCCCCGGACAAGTCCATTTTTCCCGGGAAACCGGTCGCAAGGACAGCATCCCGTTTACGCCGAACGCTGCTCGCCATGATCGCGCGGCCGTTTAGCCAGGCACCCTTTCCGACGATACCGGAAAAGATCTCTTTCCTGAAGAAATCATATACCACGCCCAAAAGCGGCACGCCTTCCTGCCAAAGCCCGACAGACACGCACGCCAGCGGGATCCTGCGAGAATAATTGATCGTCCCGTCGAGTGGGTCAACGATCCAACGAACCGGAGCCGTGTCACTGCCTATCAGGCCGCACTCTTCCGACAATATGGGAAACGTGGAATGCCGCTGAAGGTAGCGAACAAGAATTTTTTCAGATTCTTTATCCGCCTGCAATTTCAAATCGTGGGGCAAATCCGCAGCAACAACCTGCACAGCAGAAGATTTTAGAAATAAATATTTCCCAGCCTGCCTGGCCGCCTGCGCCGCCACAGATAAATACCGATCAATCTCCGGCTGGCTCAACGTATTCTTTCTCATCAACCTCTCGGACTTAACACGCGTGGTCATACTCCGCCGTTTCTGGCCGCATTCCTGTTAAAACAAAAATATGAAGAGATCAAATGATCGAGGACCATATGAACGTCTTCCACCGGCCCATATTCGCCTTTTTCCGTCGAAACAATAACAGAATGGTCACATAACGGTGCCAATGTGCCGCCATCAAATCCCAAAAAACCAATGGTCACGGCGCTTTGCGTCCGCGCATATTCCACCGCGGCGACAAGGTTGCGGGAATTCCCGCTGGCGGATATCGCAACAACAATATCCCCGGCATCCAGAACCCCCTCAAGCTGTTTTGAAAAAACATGCTCAAAACCAACATCATTCGCCAGCGCGGTCAATGACGCCACATTGCCCGCCAGGTCCTGCACTCTGAACCCACCGCCCCCGTGACGCAACGATCCCGCATGCAGATCATTAACAAAATGCCCGCATGTCGCGGCACTTCCCCCGTTACCGATAAAATATATCCTCTTTTTTTGATCATGCGCCACGGCGAACAGCCCTATGATGTCCGCTACGGCTTCATGGTCAAGGCCCTCCAAGAGCATCGCAACATGGCGCGCATACACCTGAGAATACCCCTTGGCACTCGAATGTTGCTTATACAAGGATCCCATTGTCTCCATACACCCTCTTTGGCCTTAATATGCTCCGCCGCATACGCGCTTCAGGCGCGTTTTGGCGCAGCGTGATCTGATGGCTCCGTCGAAAACCCAAACGTTGATTCAACAATATACGCAGGCCTCTTTTTGCCCTGCTCATGAACAGCATTTAAATAAAGGCCGATCACTCCCAGGCACAGCAGTTGAACACCGCCCATAAAAAGAACCGCCATCAAAATAATCATCCCCCCTGGAACGTCAGCTAATTGAGCTTTTGTGAAAAACACGCGCGCCAACAGAAGCAGATCCAGAAGAATAACGCCAAACCCCAAATACGTCGCCACGTGCAAGGGGAGAACCGAATAATTCACAATGGCAGAATTAAAAAAATTACTTATAACCTTCCTGCCGAGTACAAAAAACTTGCTGTCTCCCGCAAACCGGGCCTGGCGGTCATATTGAACAAAAACCTGCTTGAATCCCACCCAGGCCACCAATCCGCGCATAAAAGGATTTTGCTCGTGAAATTGCAAAAGATGCGTCACCACCCGGCGGGAAAGAAGCTTGAAATCACCAGCCTCCCTCGGAATGACAACCGTACAGCACCGATTTAATATCGTATAGCCTATATTCGTAATAAGGATTTTAAACCAGGGCTCACCCTGCCGAAGGCGCCGCTGTGTGTGTACCACCTCAACCCCTTCATCAGATTGCCAGGCCCTAAGCATATCCGGAATGATTTCGGGCGGATCCTGTAGATCGGCATCCATATAGACAACAGCATCGCCTTGGGCGTAAGCGAACCCGGCCAATACACACGGAGCAACGCCAAATGTACGGGACATATTTATAATTCTTATGTCATCGTGCCCCTGGGCCTGTTCTTTCAAAAGCGCCAGAGACCTGTCATTCGAGGCATCATTAACAAAAATAATCTCATGCCTGCCGACCAGGCCTTCCGCTCGAGCGCCGGCGACCGCCGCTCTGACTCGCCGAATCAGTTCTGGCAAAACACATTCCTCATTACGAAAAGAAAAGACTACCGATAAATACGGCGCCCCTGTTGATGTCTTCATATTCGGCCCCTTATCGTGACATTTCAGTTATTAATAACCGCGACTCTGTTAACCTTTAATTCCCGCGCGTAAAAATACAATTATACAACTTGGAATCCCCGTGCCCCTGCAAATGCTTCTCAGCCATCTGAAAACCACAATCGCCCAAGAAAGCAACCAGCGGAGCGTCTTTCTCCGCGATCTCGACAAGAAGGCTGCGTACCTTCTTCTTGTCGGACAAAATACGCCGCGCGCCATTCATAATTTCCGGTTCAAGGCCATCCACATCAATTTTAATGTGATCCGGCATCGCAAGCCCGAACGCCGCGACAACATCATCCAGTGAATAACTGAGGATGTCCTGGCTGAACACCGGCTGAAACGCCGCCTGGTCACAGCCCACCGCGGCCCCGAACGCATGCATGGCCCCGCCCGCCACCCAGTTGTGATAATGGAATTTACCCACAGCTGTCTTATCAGAAAGCGCAATGTTCAGCGGCGTAATGATCTCCCCGCAATGATTCAACGCAATATTACGGCACAGCTGCGCAAAATTCAGGACCGACGGCTCGACAGCATAGACTTTAACACGGCCCTCATGCTGTTTAGCCGCAACCAGGGCATACGCCCCGACATTGGCGCCAATATCCCAAAACACGTCCCCCGCACGAAATGTTTCGATCCAGGCTACGGTTTCAGGCTCCTTGGAGCAGGACCTTGTACGAACATCATTTTCCATCGCTGAAGAAACATCAATAAAAATTGACAAACGCGGATGATCCATCCTGCGCCTGACCTGAATATGAGCCTTAAGAAAAACACGCAGCCCCACAGGGAAAATATTGACCACCCGGGACCAGAAAATATCGCCGCGTGCCATCCAGCGCTGATGACAAAGACACAATGACCGGCGCTGTTCCTTATTCAGAATTTTCTTTAATAAATCCTTAATGATCATTCCCGCCTCCAAAATGAAATATGGCCTGAATTCCTGCCGCTACGACGTCACCGCCTGCCCCCTTACATCATGTCCTTATGGAATAACGGCGGATACAATCCGTCACAATCACGGCACAGCCTGTTACCGACCTTGTTCGACAGGAATTCCCTGCGCAGCTGCTGCATCCGTTCGCCATTCCAGATCTCCGCCAAAGAATGCTCGTTCACATTTCCCAGAACATACTTTTTGTCGTAATCATAGCAGCACGGGATCACATCGCCATCCCAGGCAACAGACATCTGCTGCCACGGATTAAGGCAACCCACCACACGATAAAGTTTGCTTAGCTGGCCCTGATCCCCCTTCACATCTGAAAAAGAGATCACATCAGGCGCATCTCCATTCCATGTCGTAAACACTTTGCACCGAAATTCATCAACGCCACGAACCGATCGCCAGAACCGCCCCATCTTGTCAATACTGGCCCGATTCTCCTTGAAATCAATCATTGACAAAGAGACCCGGACCGGCGCCCGCAAGTCTTCCTTCAGTTTCAAAAAAGCAAACAGATTTTCTTTAGACTTCTCAAACGCGTTGTCAACACCCCGGATCTTCGCAAAACTCTCATCATCATGCCCGTCTAAAGAAACATATAATGTGCGGATCCCGGAGGTCAAAAGGTCCTTTGACACCGCCGGAGACAGCATGATCGGATTGATCGACAATGCGGCCTTCACATCCCTGGAAACCGCATAGCGGATACATTTCCCGAATTCAGGATGCATCAGGCTTTCACCAAAATGATGCAGCCAGAAATCTTTTGTCCGCGCCGCTACAGGATTGACCGCGACATACTGGTCAACGATCGATTGAAAAACAGAAAACCCCATAAACCCCTGCGCCCGGGTCATGTTCTTTGTCCTGGCACACATCACACACCGCATTGGGCATTTATTCGTCAACTCCACATTCAAAATGCCGAACGGTTCCGTCGTGACCACCGCGCCCTGCCCTGACCTGAAAATCCGCTCACGACGACGAATAAGCAGATCGCGGATCAAAACATTCTTTTCCGCCTGTCTCCTGACAAACTCTTTAAAAGCCGCAACCCATTCCATCACACCCTCCCGATACTATCCTGCCGGGATTTTTTCTGGTGATCAGGATCAGAGATACTGTACTCTTTGCGCCATTGTGGATCAGCATAATAAATACGATAAACAGTCTTCATTGTCTTTAACGCATCAAGGCTGCCGCCGCTCTTGACCTTATGGCCCTTAAGCATGGCTCCGGCAAAATCAAAAACCTCATCATGCCAGGAATTGTCCTCATTGTACCGGATCGTTTCCTCAAAAGGGTCTCCGGCATCCTTGTCTTTCGCATGAACGACCGTGATCGTCTCGGCGCCATAGGACTTACTGCTAGACAATATCCCCGAAAGGATGAGCGAGCCTTTGGTCAATGTGATCGATAAGTTGAACGAATGCCGCCATTGCGTGGCTGAAGAGTGGAGCATGCCCACAACCCCGTCTTTGGTGCGCATCAAGGCGTATGCATTGTCCTCAACATCGTGCTTCCAGAAATCATTGGAAATAAAACTATGCACCTCGGTAAATTCACCGGCAAAAAGCCGCATCAGGTCGACCATATGAATACCCTGATCTAAAAAGATCCCGCCACCCGCCAGCGCCCTTTTTGTTCTCCAGTCAGATGAAAAACTGACGATCTTGGACTTGCCATAAACGCCGCGCAGGTTAAGGATTCCCCCGAGCTTCCCACCACGGATGATCTGCAGCGCCTTGCGCACAGACTCATGGTAACGATGATTAAAGCCGTACATCAACCGCTGCTTCGGATGCCGGGCTTCACATGCCCGCACGCGCAAAATATCCTCAACACTCCGTCCCGGCGGCTTTTCGCAAAAAACATGCAACCCTTTCTCAAGGCCCGCGATCGTTACCTCGGGCGCCAGATAATTCGGCAAACACACAAAAAGGACGTCCAGATCCTCTTTAAGCAATTTCTTATAATGGTCGAAACACCGGACCGTCCTTAATTTCTTCCAGGAACCGGCAAAATCCTGGTCGCAGACCGCCACCACGTTCATCTGAGGATGCGCATCAATATGCTGATGGCGAATCTTGCCGACAACACCATACCCGGCGATCCCAACACGAAGTTTTTCCTTCATGCGATTCTCCTGCCTTATCCAATCAAATATTCCGAAAGAAGTTTCTCGTTACGCTCCCCCAAACGGGCGGACTCGACCTCTTCATCCAGCCTGACCCAGCGCCGCTGCTCGTTACTGCAATACAACGCATGCAGCAGCTTGATCGTTTTGATGCCATCTTCAAATGCAACTGGCGAAGGCTTCCCGTCGCGCAGCGCGGCCACGATCTTTTCATAAACCCGACGATGGCTGATCCCGTAAGCCATGGGGACTTCCTCGCTAAAAGCCGCCTGATCGGCAGGCGCCGGCGAAAATGTCTCCAGTTTGTTGGCGCAAATACCGCCCAGCACCGCCATCCCTTTACTTCCGACAATAGAAACAGAAGCCTCAAAGTCATCCGGCCGCGCGGCCATGGTGATCTCGATCTGCCCAAGTCCGCCATTTTTGAACCGGACAATGCTGACCCCGGTATCTTCGGCCTCAAGCTTCGCACCAAGCTGGGCAAAAAGAGAATGGACCTCCTCGATCTCGCCCGCCAGATATCGAAGAATATCAATGTAATGAATGCCCTGATTCACATGCGCACCACCATCCATAGAAAACGTGCCGCGCCAGGACGCAAGATCATAATACCGCTGCGGCCGGCACCAGCGCAGACGGACCGTACCGAGGACAACATCCCCGAGTTCACCATTGATCAGCGCAGTCTTCACGCGCTGGACGGCCTTGTTAAAACGATTTTGATAAACAGGAAAGATCCGCACGCCACGGGCCTGAGCCAGTGCGTTTAATTCCATGCCGTGCGCGATGCGCAGCACCATTGGTTTTTCCAACAGAACATGGACCGGATGACAATTAAGAATATCCTTCACGTGGTCGTAATGAGCGCCCGTCGGTGTTGCGAGCGTGACAACATCCAGCGCTTCGCTCTTTAACATTTCGCGGTAATTCGTATACGCCTTGAGCCCCGCCTTATCGGCCAACGCCTTTGCCTTGTCCGCGATGAGGTCACACGCGGCCACCAGCTCGATCCCCGCCACACCCTTGAGCATTTCAGCATGATGAAACGCCACCCGCCCGCACCCGATGATCCCCAGTCTCAATATCTTTTCCACGATGAACCCCTTCCTAACATTTCCCGGCCTGACGACGGCGTAAAAATTCCTCTGCTTCCGCAATATTTTCCGGCACATCCACCCCGATCGCTTCAATACCCGTGGACACGAGCCGGACATCAAACCCGTGCTCAATGAGCCGAAGCATGTGCGTATCCTCAATGCCCTCCAGGCACCCCTTGGGAGTCTCAGAGAAACGCCGGATCGAATCGGCATGCCACACATACAGGCCGATCTGCTTGTAATATTTCGGAGACTTGTTTTTAAAATCATACGGGATCGGCGCGCGTGAAAAGAACAATGCCTTTTCCCCGGGCCCGACCGCGATCTTCACATCCTGGGGATCACGTGCATCCTGCGCCGAAATCTCGGCATACTGGGTGACAACATCAAACGCATCAAAATCGAAAGCGCGGTCGATAAAATCATCCACATCCTCTGCCCGCAGCGTGGGTTCATCCCCCTGGATCTCGACCACGAAATCCGCACCCAAGCGCTGCGCGACCTCATTAGAACGCTCTGAACAATTCTTATGCGCGGGTGACGTCATCAGGTAGCGCATGTTCTTCGCCTGGCACAATGCCGCAATATCCTCATGATCCGTGGCCACGTACACGTCCCTGAGATTGCGGCATTGCATACAATACTCATAAACCCAGGCCAGCATCTCCTTGCCCAGGATCTTTGCCAGCGGCTTACCATGAAACCGCGACGACTGCATTCTTGCCGGAATGACCCCGACAACCTTCTTGCCCTTATATTTATCCTTCATGTATTCTTTCCTATCAATTCCTTAACGTTTTTCATTAAGATCGCCATCTGTGCCCTCGGGCCGACCGTGATCCGTATGTAGCCATCGACCGGGACGCCCTTGAACGGACCTTTAATCCAGATGGCTCTGGCCTCGAGCGCGCGCACCAATGCCGCGGCATCACATGCCTCCGGAAGCCGGACAAAAACGAAATTCGTCACCGAAGGAAAAACATGCGCCCCCAACAGGGCAAACTCCTGCGCAAGATACGCCTTGCCCTCGTTCACATCACGGACATGTTCCTGACAAATCTCAGGATGATCAATCAGATACTCGGCAAACTTTGCCGACAACGTCGTCACATCATAGGTCAATTTGACCTTGATCAGATTGTTAATATTCACCGGCTGGCTTAAAAGATACCCCACCCGCAATGGCGCGATCCCGAAAGCCTTGGACATGGTCCTGACAATGACAAGGTTGTCATAGGCCGGCAAATGATCGATCATGGTCCCTGCATAAAAATAATGATACGCCTCATCAACCAGGACAAGCGCGTTGTGCGCAGCCGCCACCTGAATAACGCTACAAATATCAGCCTCGGACATGGCTGTTCCGGTATGATTCGGATTAGCCAAAATGACCAGCTTGGTTTGGCTGTTGATCTTTTCAATAATGCGCGCTACGGGCAATCCAAAGTCGGCATCATACTTGACGAATACCCGTTTCCCGCCGAACATATCCGTGTAGACCGGGAACATGCCATACCCAGGATCCAGCATGACAACTTCGTCACCCTCATTGAGATAGGTGTCAAAAACCATCCTGATCCCGGTATCAGACCCATACGTCAAAAGCAGGCATTCACGCGGCACATTTAGCGACCCCGCCAACTTGCAATAAAGATTTTCCAGGGCCGGATAGGCCACAACCTCTTCCGGAGAGATCGTCTTCCAGACAGCGTCAAGCACTGCCTGAGGCAACGGGGTCGTCCGTTCGTTATGATCAAGACGCATAACCTTGCCCAAACGATTTTCCGTATTGGATGGAGCCCGCGCAATATTCCGAAGCAATTTCTTTGGTTCAATCATACGATCCGTCCATTACGCGTTAAGGTTTATATCAATAACAGTGCCGTTCATGACAGCCGCGTTTCCTTTTTCAATAAGAAAGAACGCCATTAAGACGCTGTCAACACTGAGGCGCGCGGCTTTTGTCGGCGGATGAGCATAACCCTTGACTGTGATCCTGGCCGGCGAGGGTGACAAGGACTTTAAAAATGCCAGATGTTCGTCAACATTAACAACATAATAAGGCAACGTGTCTACGGCTTTTTCCTGGCCGACCAGATTAACATCCATTTCACCAATGACCTGCGGGCCGTTGGTCAAGCGGAAATCACATAAAACATGCCTGGAAGAAACGCGGTACATTTCCCGGACAACATCCTTATACTGGGAATTCAGATGAAGAATACCGCTGGAATGAACCAGGTCAAACCTGTTATCCGGGAACGCCAGCGAAATCCCGTCACTCACAATAAAAACATCCTCAGGATATCGCTCCCGGGCAATGTTAATAAAACGCTCAATGATATCCGCTCCGGTGTAACGAATGGCCGGATTATAGTGCCTGACGATCCGGCTGAAATCACCGCACGCGCAGCCGATATCCAGAAAATCCTGCGATTCAACTATCTGCTGCGGCAGAAAAAACTTCTCCGAACGATACAAATGATCAATAGAGCTCCGCGTCTCCGTAAAAAATCGCTCGTTGCCTGACAGGCCCCAGACTTTTTGCTCACTAAGGATTCTTTGATTGACCATAAACTCGTTCGCTAAGGTTTGATCATCATTCCCTGGCCAGTGGGAAGTGTAAATATCTTAACACCCACAGATTCGGCAAACTTATCCTGCGCCTCTTTTTGCCTGTCATGAGACCCGCCCCACCCATAATCATCCAAAACAACGATCCCGCCTGGAACCATTTTAGGCCAAAAGAACTTGAGCGCCTCCATCTCCGGAAGAACACAATTCATATCAATCGATAAGAACGCAACCTTTTTTATATCCACCCTTGTGAGGGTCTCGGGAATGGCCCCTCTGACGATCTCCACATTTGGAAAGTCCTTAAAGCTATCAACCACAAAAGGATAGACATCATTTGAATACGCGCCCACATAAGAATCAAGTTCATCTTTTGAAGAATACCTCTCATCCAGCCCACGAAAAGTATCAAACAGGTAATACTTGCGGCCCTTCATTTCTTTATAATTTATATATGTCATAATGGCCTTTGCATTCCCACCGCGAAAAACGCCGCATTCCACAAAATCCCCATCCAACTGCTTCGCATGAAATCCAGCCCATAAATTTAAATGCCGCACCCACCCGCCTCCACCCAAGAAATTGGGATCCAGCCTGTCAAATTGATTCTGCCCAGCCTCTGACGCCTGAATAAACGCCGGCTCCTTCATAAAATCACAATTCTTGGCTGTAACCAGGCCTGCCGCGTTATATTTATACTCTGCCTTAGGCAGGACAAGAACCCCCCATCTAAGGCATAAATACAAAAGCCTTACCCTCTGGTAAACACTTTCAGGAACACATGATATGACCAGTTTCTTTAAAAAACTTATCACCATACCCCCTCCAAAATTAATATTTATATTATATAACTTTAATAATTAAAAATTATTATTTATTATTTTTGATGCCTTACGCTGCTGAATAAACTATGGTAAAATATAACAAAACAGTTCGCCTGTCCAGACCAAAATTAAGTGATTCTATGCGTCTGAGAG
>JADFWS010000119.1 GCA_015234065.1 Candidatus Omnitrophota bacterium | reverse complement strand
CTTCTTGAATACGATACGACCATGAACAAACAGCGCGAGGTGATCTACGGCCTGCCTGGGCAAGGCGCGCGAGCCCCGGGGTGCCGATACCGGCCGCGTCATAATAATCTTTACGCTCTTCCGGCGGCAGCTGCACGATCTCCGCTTCAAACTTGGTGCACAACGGGATCAGGATCGCGCCTTCTTTTTCCGCGCGCTCCTGCAGCGGCGCCATGAGCGACATATCCGGCCCGGCTTCACTGGTATTCGCAATATACATGACGGGCTTCGCGGTAATGAACTGGAACTGCGCGGCAATAGCCGGATCAACCTTCTGCCGACGCACCGGAATACCCTGATCCAAACCTTTAATTAAAAGTTCCAGCGCCTCGATCTTTTCTTTAGCATCCTTATCGCCCGACTTGGCCGGCTTCATCCACTTGTCGTACGCTTTCTGCGCCTGCTGAAGGTCGGAAAGGATAAGCTCGGTCTCGATAATATCCGCGGCTTCGAGCGGATTGAGCGTATTCATCACATTAATAACATTATCATCCTGAAAACAGCGCACCACATGCGCGATCGCGTCAACGGAACGGATATTGCCTAAAAACTGATTGCCCAAACCTTCGCCCTGGCTGGCACCCTTGACCAACCCCGCGATATCCACAAAGCGGATCGCCGCCGGCGTGATCTTGGCGGAATTCCACTCATCCGACAGCCGCGACAGGCGCTCGTCCGGGATCGGCACAATGCCGACATTCGGCTCAATGGTCGTAAAAGGAAAATTCGAAGCTGCGGCGGCCGCTCCGGTCAATGCGTTAAAAAGTGTAGACTTCCCGACGTTGGGAAGGCCGACGATGCCGATCTCCATAGGGCCTCTGAATGATAATTACATTTTGACGCAAGCGCCGACCTTGTGCCGGCCCGATACCAGGCAGACATGAAATCCGCCCCTGCGCCTTATAAAAAGTTTGTATATATTACATATTCTTATTATCTTTGTCGATAACTTTCAATGGGGCCAGGCTGTTTATTATTGCCGGGCGCTGTACAAGCAGCCTTTGGCAACAGAATGGGTGGGATCTTCTGCCTTGCGGATATTACCTAACGGAATGCCCAAATGCAGGCTTGCCAGTTCTTGTTGAACAACTTCCATAAACCCGCCGACCATAACTGTGCCACCGGCAAAAACCATGTCCAGCGGCTCTGTGATCTGCGCAAATGTGTCCGATAACTGCAGGACCAGCGCCGTCTGCTCAAGAAGAAACTTAATATATTCCTTATACGCCCGGGCGATCGCCTCTTCGGCCGGCCCCTCGGGCCACACAATGCTCATGCCCTTTTCCTTGATCCCCGTCACCTTATTGATCGACTGGTCCAGGGCATTCGCCGCCTGAACATCGATCCAGTCCCCGCCGCGGGCGATCGAAAATGCCATCACCACCGCATGGCCTTCGTTGATCGAATGAACTTTATACCCCGACACCGACAGCATGGTCTCAATAATATTGCCGTGATACGGAATATTGATACGGCCTTCGATCGGCTGGCCGGGAACAGAAAAACAGCACGCTTCCTGAGGGACGCGCGGCTCCCATAATATGCCCTTCACGATCAAATTCAGGACATGGATCGCTTCACGCTGGAGCGGATCAATAACGCCCGCAGGCATCGGCCTTTGCGCAGGACGATCAAAATAATTGGAAAACTCGATCGCATTCTTCCCAACAATACAGGCCTTATCCTTAACCTTTTGCAGCGTAATACGCATTTTTGTCAAAAGTTTTTGCGTGGCAAGATCCTCCCGGATAACAAGAAATGCATTGCGGCCATGCCGGATCTCATGGCCCTTGGCCGTTTCACGCGCCGCCACAATATTGGCTGTTCCTATATCAAGGCCGACGCCATTCACGCTCAACACAGAAGCCGACAGCGCCGGAGCCGGACGCCGCGCAGGCCCCAGCTTTTGCGATGATCTAAATGCCGCCTTATCTTGCGCCATGAACGCCTCCTGAAACTATTTTCCCTGTTTATATGTTTGCTGGGCGTTATACAAACAACCCTTGGCCACACAATTAAACGGGTCCGCGGCTTTACGCACTTCCCCAACCGGTATCCCTAGGTCGACCTTCTTCAATTCCTGCCGGACCACTTCCAGAAAACCCCCGACCATGGACGTCCCGCCGGCAAAAACAATATCGATCGGCTCGTCGAACTGCGGCGACTTGTCCGGCTTATGGAATTCTTCCGCGATCTTTTCAATAAAATATTTAATATAATTCCTGTAAAACAGCCCGATCGTGGTCTGCTCCATCGTCTCAGGCCGGACAATGTTCATGCCTTTTTCTTTGATCCCCGCAACTTTATTGGGAGAAATATTCAGGACATTGGCCGCATGCGCATCGATCCAGTCGCCACCCTGAGCCACGGAGAACTCCATGATCACCACCGCCTTAAACGACACGCAAATATTCGTCATCCCTCCGCCGCAAGAGATCCCGATGCCGGTAAAATTCTTTTCCTGCAATTCGGCCAGGACAACCGCGTACGCTTCGTTCATGGAAAGGACCTGATAGCCGAAAACCGACAGCATGATCTCAATGACATTATGATGATAATTCACGTCCATCGCGCCATCCACCGGCTGAGCAGGCACGCAAAAACAGCACACCTCATTCGGCACGCGCGGCTCCCACAGCACGCCCTTCACGATCAGGTTCATCACATGGATCGCGTCGCGCTCAAGAGGATTGATCACGCCCACATTCATGGGCCGCTGTGTAGCCCGGTCAAAATAATTAGAAAACTCGAACGCATCTTTGCCGAGGATACAATGGCGCTCTTTGATCCGCTGCTGGGCGATATTCATCTTGCCAAGCAATTCTTTGGTCGAATCATCGTCTCTGATAAATAGGAACGCATTGCGGGAATGGCGAACCTCTTTGCCCCGCAGCGTTTCACGCGCGGCTACAATATTGGCGGTACCCATATCCAGGCCGACACCCAGAATATCCGGTGCAGCGTCCGGGTGAAGCTTTTTTGCATGAACAGGTTTGGCCGCTTTAGGCGCAGCCTTTTTAACGCTCTTCTTAACGGGCTTTTTTTTGGGCATGCACCGCTCCTGTTATTCCACCGGGTCTTCATCATGGCCGCGATCCGCGAGCGCGCCGATCAAACAGCCGCGGGCTACCGCATACAAAGGGTCGTCCGCCAGGAACACTTCGCGGATTTTCAGCGGGAACCGGCTTTGGGCCAGCGCACTTTTAAAAACAGGCACAAATCCCGCTGGCATCGCGGTCCCGCCGGCAAATACGATATCCACCGGCTTGGCCATGACTGCCGCTATATTTCTCGCTTCCACACGCGCCTTCAGGCACTGGATCGTATATGCGATCAGGTCCTTATAATAGATCGCGATCGCTTTTTCAACCCTGCCGTCAGGATTGCGCAAATGAACACCCTTTTCTTTCGCGACCATCACCTTACTGGCCGTCATGGCCAAGACTTTGGCCGCATTCCCGTCGATCCAGTCGCCCGCGCGATTGATCGAAAAGCTGTCCACCGGTTTGGCGCGCTGGCTGATGCACACATTCAACAGCCCGCACCCGCAGGATATGCCGATCCCCGTGAACTGCGTGTCCGCGAGGCTGCTGTACACAACGGCCAGGCCTTCGTTCACGGCTTTAGACGCGTATCCCAGATCTTTGAGGATTTCCTGAATAATACCAGCGTGATACACCACGCGATGCTCGCCTTCGAAGGGCTCCGCCGGAACCGAAAAATAACACGTGGGGCTTATACCCGAAGCTTTTTTGAGCAGCGCCTCGATCAGGATCCTGAACACAACTTCCGCTTTATCTTCACCCGCGTTAAGGATGCCGTCCTGCATGGGGCGATTGCTGTTTTTTCCCATGGTATACGCCATTTTAAACGCCGAATCCGCGAGCGCGTAGAAACTGCCGTCGATCTCGGCATATTGCAAGCCCTCTTTTTTGAGGGCCGCCATCATCGACGGCTCAATATTCACTTTCAAAAACGCGTGTCTTAGTTTACGCAGCAGGATCTTTTGGTGGGGAGACAACGACGCGCTGATCAGATTCATGGTCCCGACATCAAGGCTTTTTGTCTCTCTGATCATAGCGGGTATTTCATTTTATTTTCAGGGCTTTGGCCACATTACCGGCAATCTCGCCGAACACGCAGAACAGCGAGCTTAAGAACCCGACACGCACTTCGTCTGTTAAGACGAACGGCGTGCGCCCGGCCGTTTTTGGCTCCGTCGGGCACTTTAACTTCTTGAGGCGGCGCGCCACAGATTCGACCCCATCCGCCTTCATGCTTTTTGAAACCACCTCTGTTAAATGAA
>JADFWS010000118.1 GCA_015234065.1 Candidatus Omnitrophota bacterium | reverse complement strand
TCAAAGATGAACCCAAAGGTGCGGAATGGTATGCGTTCTGGGCTTTCGATTGATGCGAAGAAAAGGAGTGTTCGTCAGAAGGTCCTTGATCGCATGGACGATGTGATTTCTGAAATAGAGAAGGATTCTTTCAAGATGATTGATTCATCAGAAGAACGGGATGAAATCGTGGCCGAGATCATGGGGTTTCGAGCAAGACTTGATGAAATCAGGGTAATGATTGAGAAAATTAGCGCAGTTACTGCGGGGGATGGCGATGCTTAAATTTATTCCGATGCATCAGATTAAGAACTTCGTCCGCAGGTATTCGGAGACGCTGAAGGATATTTCTGGTCATGAAACACCGGCAGAAAGAGGGTTTTTATATGCCCATGGTTTTCGTGCAACTCGTGAATATCCAGGCTTATATCACTCCAAGAATTTTCCGGTGGTTTATGCCGTCTCCCAGGAAGCGATTAAAGATGCTCCGCTGATGAGGTATGACCGAAGGTGGTCACTGACTGGAGGCAGATGGCTGTTCGCCAGGATCGCTGGAGATGAGTATGTAGGAACGCCGCCGATTGCCGGTATTTTAGAGAAGAACGTGGCCGCGAAGTACTACCTCAAGACGAGGAAACTGGAAAAGGTCATTGAAATAACAAACAAGATCAAAGGCAAGGGGTACCTAAGGTCGGCGCTCAGGCCGGGAATTAACATTGTCCGTTATCGGAATGATGAAGGGATTACTGTGTTAAAGGATGGATTATGTCCCACCTTGAAAGTGGCAAATGGTATGTGCGAGATATTCATAATTATCGTCGAGTGTAAACCAAAGGTAAAGGCTGAATACACAGCAAAACAATAACCAGAAAACTAGAAAGAAGGAAATGGTATGGCGCATCAAAAGTTGGAGTGCAGGGGATGCATGGGGTCGTTCTTTTTGGAGGATAAACACGCCCGGCATGTCATCCCTTATGGGGTTGGGGAATCAGAAGCATTCAGGGCATTTTGCCCATATTGCAAAAAGAAACAGTATGTCACGCTGGCCGTTCAAAGAAGCAATTCCTGAGGGTCAGACATTTGTCATATATCGTGGCAAAACTCAAGCCGAAAAGGAGGGAAAATATCATAAACATTAAAAATGAAACTAGGGCGCCTTGCAGACACGATTGGGTGCCGTCTGATCATGAATGGTACGCCTGGGGCACAATTTCAATGTGGCCTACAGTCTTTGTTTGAAGTGCGGCGCAGAGTTGACGGAATTATATGAGCTCAAAACAACATCGATCGCGGGCAAGTCCAGAAGATTAACCCAGTTTAGAGATGAAAACTGCGGCATGCCGCAGTTGTACACCAAACAATAAATGCAAACATATAAAACAGGAGGAGTGGTTATGAATCGAGATACTGAAGACTTAAAGTTGTTTAAGAAATACTTCGAGTTCCGGAAGGATACCTTTGCTTTTCAGCAAAGGCCAGGGAAGAACGGAAAGACTCCGTATTACAGGCAAAAGCGTGCATTGACAGATAAAGATATCATTGCCCATATAAGTGGAAGGCAGACAGTCGGCGTTTACCTGATTGATCCTCAGGGCAATACTGTCCGAGGCGTAGTTCTGGATTGGGATCTTCTTAGCTTCGACGAGGTCAGCAGGCTAGTTAGTGCCGCGAAGAAGTTAGGGATAAGGGCGGGACAGATGCTGATCGAGTTCTCTGGCAAAAAGGGGTATCACGTTTGGATATTCTTTCTTATGCCTGTGGCAGCCGCAGCCGCGCATAAGCTGGGGAATATGATTGTTGCTGAGAGCGGACTAAATAAGATGGAGGTTTTCCCCAAGCAGGGTGATGTACAAGAAAAGTTTGGCAATCTGATCAAGTTGCCGTTCGGTATCCATAAAGGAAGTAATAAGCGTTCTTATCCTGTTGATCAGGATGGAAAGAAGATTGAAGACTGGCGGGCACACCTGAGCTCACGTGAATTTATCGGCCAGAAACAATGGGACAAGCTTTGTCAGGCACTTGAATTAAATCTAGAAGATGGCCCTGAATCTGACGCAAAGAATGCAGTTGCAAATGATGCCATGGAAGAAGTAGTTAAGAAGTACGGACAACCATATTATCTTAGCGCAGACCAGAAATCTGTGATCGGAATTAACCAGGCATTCTGGGCAGGACTACATGCCGCGGAACATATCCTGGTATATGAACCGGACGAGAAGGCGTTTTATCGATATGACGAAAAGTCCGGTCTGTACCAAGCTGTTTCGGAAGATGTGCTCAAAAAGGAAATTTCCAGCCGAATTTTAGAGATGTCACGCAGCAGTTCTCCATCTTCACTGGAAAGAAAACGGTCCAGCAGTGTTCTTGATCAGGTGATTGATCACCTAAAGGGAATCTGTGAGCGCCGCGGCGCTTTCCGCAGGGACAAGAAGATCATTCATTTGGCCAATGGTGTCGTGGTATTCAGAGAGAATAGTGATGCTGATTTCTGCGAATTCTCACCGGAGTTCTTCTCCAGGAACCAATCGCCCATCAGTTATGATCCCAGTGCAACATGCCCGAAGTTCCTGGATGAATTTCTTCGCCCGGCGGTGACACCGGATGATCTGGTCTTGATTCAGAAGTATTTTGGTATGTGCCTTCTTGGGGATAATTTGATCCAGAGAATGATGATTTTTGACGGGTTGGCGGGGCGAGGGAAGTCAACGGCATCGCTTATTCTTCAAATGCTTATTGGGATGGTCAATGTGACTCAATTAAGGACCAAGCACCTTGATTCAAGATTTGAATTGTTCCGGTATCTTAAAAAGACCCTTCTGGTCGGCGTTGATGTCCCGGGAAACTTCCTGTCAGAATCGGGCGCCCAGGGCCTCAAAGGGCTTGTCGGCGGAGATATGCTCGATGCTGAGATGAAGAATGGAGTCGGTTGCCATACATTCCTGGGGAATCTATGTGTTGTCATTACATGCAATTCTCGTCTGCATGTTTTCCTAGAGGGGGATTCCGGTGCATGGAAACGGCGTATTCTGATCGTCAGGTTTGAAAGCCCGGCCCCAAAGAAGATAGTGCACAATCTTGCCCAGAAGTTGATCGCAGAGGAGGGCCCTGGCATCCTTAACTTCGCGTTAGAAGGGTTGTCATTACTCTTAAAGGAGATCGATGACACCGGTAGCATCTGTTTGACCGCAGACCAGGAAGGGATTGTTGACGCATTACTCGCGGAAAGTGATGGCGTGAGGCACTTTTTGCAGGACATGGTTGTTCGTGATGATCGGTCTGATTTGACTTCAAGTGAGATCCTTGAAGGATATGCCGCATATTGCCCAGAGAAGAAATGGCACCCAAAACCGACTACGGTCGTCCAAAAGGAACTTGATTCGTTGATGCTCGAATTGTTTAGAACCACTAGAGCCAATTCTATTATGCGCGACGGAAAATCCGTCAAGGGGTTCAGGAATGTCGGGTTCAAGAACCAGGACGGGTGCGCATGAGCCTTAATGTCAGTGCCTTGGAAAATATGAAGAGAAAGGGCAAGTACACAACTGCCCGATGTCCGGCGTGTGCTGAAAATGGTCACGATCGTACTGGCGTACACCTGTTCATAAGTGCCAGTGGCAGATTTGGCTGTGTTGTATATCCCGGACGGGAAGGATCAATACATCGTAAGCGGATATTTGAATTGG
Source organism: Candidatus Omnitrophota bacterium (assembly GCA_015234065.1). Classification (GTDB taxonomy): domain Bacteria; phylum Omnitrophota; class Gorgyraeia; order Zapsychrales; family Fredricksoniimonadaceae; genus JADFWS01. The sequence continues at coordinate 690 of JADFWS010000118.1, read as the reverse complement.
TTGGAGTAAAAGAGCCACGAACAAATACATTTACTAAAACCAAAACATTTACTGTTAGGCGACCTCCTTCTGCTTGTAATCCGGGTAGGAAAGTGATCCAAGGGGATGTTCTGGGACACTTGGGACGGGTCTTTTCACCTTACGCGGGGAAAGGGAAAGAATGATGATGTTGGTTACCACACATTATAAGGACTTTGTAAAAGCCGTCCCGAGTGTCCCGCGCACTTCAATAATGGGAGTAATTCGCCATGTCTGACCCTAAGCACGACAAGAAGAATAGTCCGGGCAAGGTGATCCAAATGTTTACCATTGAGATCGAGGATGCTGCCACAGCGCCTGAGATGTATGCCAATCCCAGTAACCACTACGCGCAACTGTCTGATGAAGCGCGGGTGAAGGATTTTGATGCGATCTTCGGGCTGCTATTGGCCGAGTCGTATCGTGGCCCGACGGAGAACAGTAACAAAAACCGTTGAAAGAAGGTGACTGCGTAATATGATGATGCCCATACGGAAACTGAAAGGAGTGTAATGGCAAAGAAAGATCGCCGGAAAGTTCTGACCACAGTACATAGTTTTGTTGATTATGCTCTTGTCCGTGTTTTTGGTATTGTCCGCGTATCGACAGACAAGCAGGCGAAGAAGACGGGGGAATCTCTAAATCAGCAGAATGTGACCATTCAGAATTGGG
>JADFWS010000117.1 GCA_015234065.1 Candidatus Omnitrophota bacterium | reverse complement strand
TTTCTTATCGTAAGATCGTTCAGAAAATGCGCCGGCTTGGATTTGAGTTTGACCGTCAGGCCGCTGGCAGTCATGAGATCTGGTGGAATCCAAAGACAGGTTTTCGAACAACAATTCCAAATCATCCGGGCGATATGCCGCAGGGCACGCTCAAGGCGATCCTGAAACAGTCTGATGTGCCTGTGCGGGATTTTTTGGAAGCATAGGTTTTTGTGATATTTGTCCTTGATTGAGATAATGAGGAGATACAAGCTATGAAAAAATTAATGCTGCTTTCTCTCGCTATCTTTTTTATTTCTTCTATGGCGGCATTTGCTGTTGTCGAATCTGTTGTTAAGCCGGAAGAATATGAGGTTTATTCGTTCTTGCTGGAGCTTACAAGTTGGGAATTATTTGTTGTTGCTGATGAGACGAGAGGCGGCGGGCATGAAAAGATATCAGAGGATTTTCTAAAAAAAGAATTCGGACCGAAATTGGATGCTACTTTATTGGCGCGGTTTATTCAGGAGAATGAAACACCTGTTCAGTTGGAGAATAAATTTACAGGTGGGCTAAGCGTGCGGATTTTATCTGCCAAAGAGGACGCCGAGATATTTTCTACGGTTGGTTCTGGTGGAGGATGGAAAGAATTTCATAAAAGATATCCAGGGGCATGTAATTACCAGTTTTCCAGGGTCGCATTTAATGATGCCAGGGATGAGGCGTTAGTTTATGAAAGCTCGATATGTGGCCCGGTTTCGGGATTGGGAGAATATTTCTTGCTAAAGAAGGTTGGCGGGAAATGGACGGTTATTGCTCAAGTGAATGCTTGGATCGTATAAGTTCAAGGTGGCGTGCTAAAATAAAATCTATGAATATTAAAGATATTGTTTTAAAACAGGCTGGATTGGCTCGGGCGGCGGCATTAAAGCTGGCGCTTGTTCCCTCGAAGGATAAAGATGCGGCGCTGAAGAGCATGGCGCGGGCGCTGTGGGCGAAGCGCGCCTTCCTGATGAGTGAGAACGCAAAGGATATTGCGGCAGGCAAGATGGCGGGATTGTCTGCGGCCATGCTGGATCGTTTGATGTTGAATGAAGCGCGCGTAAAGGCAATGGCCGACGGGATCCTTGATGTTGTCAAGCTTAAGGACCCTGTGGGTGAGATCATCACGTCGGTGAAGCGTCCTAACGGGCTTCGCATTAACCGCGTGCGTACGCCGATCGGCGTAGTGGCCATTATTTATGAAGCGCGGCCTAATGTGACGGCAGATTGCGCGGCGTTGTGCCTTAAGTCTGGCAATGCCGTGATCCTCAAAGGCGGCAAAGAGGCGCTTTATTCAAACAGCGCGATTTATAAGACGCTCAAGAGCGCCTTGAAGAATACAAAAGTGCCTGTTGAGGCATTGCAATTTATTGACCTGACGGATCGCGCGGCAGTGGCGGAATTGCTTAAGCTCGATCAGTGGATCGACCTTGTGGTCCCTCGCGGCGGTGAAGGGCTTATTCGTTTTGTCGCCGAGAATTCGCGCATCCCTGTGGTCAAGCATTACAAGGGCGTATGCCATGTGTATGTGAGCGATAAAGCCGATTTGAAGATGGCGGAAGAGATCTGCTACAACGCGAAAGTCCAGCGTCCTGGCGTGTGCAATGCGGCGGAAAAAGTTCTGATCCATGAGAAGGCTGCTAAAAAGTTCCTGCCTGTGCTGGCCGCGCGTTTGAGTGCCGCCGGCGTTGAAATGCGCGGGGATATTGCGGCGCGCCGGATCGTGCCGACTCTTAAGAAGGCCACAGAGCAGGATTGGTACACGGAATATTTGGATCTGATCTTGACCATCAAGATCGTTAAAAATGTGCAGGATGCGGTGGCGCACATCAATCAATATGGGTCGCGTCATTCGGATGCGATCGTGACATCTGATCATAAGGAAGCGGCGGTGTTTCTCAAGGGTGTGGATTCTGCGGCGGTGTACCATAATGCTTCGACGCGTTTTACGGACGGCAATGAGTTCGGCCTGGGGGCTGAGGTTGGCATATCGACGGATAAAGTACACGTGCGCGGGCCGATGGGCCTTGAAGGGTTGACCACGTATAAATATGAAGTGTACGGCAGCGGGCAGGTGCGCTCATGAAAAAGATCGCACTTTTTGGCGGCACGTTCGATCCGGTTCATATCGGGCATTTGCTCATGGCGCGGACTGCGCTTGAAACCATGAAATTTGATAAAGTGATCTTTATCCCATCGTGTGTGCCTCCGCACAAGTCGGGTGAGATGTTGTTCTCGGTGGAGGACCGCTTTGAGATGGTGAAGCTCGCGATCATGGGCAATCCGCAGTTCGAGGCTTCGGATTTTGAAGTGAAAAATGGCGGCCGCTCCTATTCGCTCGAGACGGTGCGTTATTTCCGCGGGCTGTTCCCGTCGGAAGATAAATTGTATTTTGTGGTCGGCGGGGATGCGGCCAAGGGGATCGAGAACTGGAAGGGCGTCGACGAAATTAAGACCCTGTGTTCGTTCGTGACTGCCAACCGCCCGGGGTATTCGCGCGGAGACGCTAAAAAGAAATATCCGGCGGTCACCATGCACGGCGTCGATATTTCTTCGACTGAAATCCGCAAGCGCATCCTGGCCGGAAAATCAGTGCAATATCTTGTCCCGGACAATGTTTTGGATTATATTAGGAAAAATCATTTATATAAAATCAGAGGTTGATCATGAAAGATCCGAAAGAAGTCATTAAATTTGGTACCGACGGCTGGAGAGCGATCATCGCGGATACGTTCACATTTGAAAATGTGGGCATTTTGTCGCAGGCGTTCGCGGTGTGGGTAAAGAACGATGCGAAGCGTATTTCCGGCGAGGCCCTGCGGGTCGCGGTCGGGTATGATAACCGTTTTCTGTCGAAGAATTTCGCCGAGATCACCTCGGCGGTGCTCGTGGCGAACGGCGTGGACGTGGTCCTGTCGGATTCGTCGCTTCCGACGCCGGCCTTGAGCCTGGCCGCGCGCGACCTCAAGTGTGTCGCGGGTGTTGTTATTACGGCGAGCCATAATCCGCCGGAATACAACGGCTTCAAGATCAAGACGGCCGAAGGCGGCGGTGCGGGAAAGAACATTACGGACGTGGTCGAGACATATCTTGGCAAAGAGCCGGTTCCGGCGCTGGATTTCAAGAAGGCGGTGTCTGAGGGCAGGATCAAGGTGGTCGATCTCAAGAAAGATTATTTGAAGTTCATCAAAGGGTATGTGAACTTAAAGAAGATCAAGGCGGCCAAATTCCGCGTGGTGCAGGACGTGATGCATGGTTCCGGCGGCACGCTTCTCGCCGAGGTTTTGAAGGGCTCCAATATCCGCCTGGAGCTTCTGCGTTCGGATGTGAATCCGGGTTTCGGCAATTGCCGTCCCGAGCCCCTGCCGCAGTATCTGACAGGGCTGATCGCCAAGATGAAGAAAGAAAAGATCGACCTCGGGCTTGTTCTCGACGGAGATGCGGATCGTATTGCGGCCGTGCTTCCGGGCGGTGCATTCCTGTCGCCTCAGAAGATCCTGGCGCTGTTGGCACTGCATTTGTTCAAGAATCGCGGCATTAAGGGCGGAGTCGTGAAGACCATTTGCGGGACGGCCATGATCGATAATATGTGCAAGGCCAACAACATCAAGCTCTATGAGACCCCGGTCGGGTTCAAGTATATTTCCGATCTCATGTTGAGTGAAGAGATCATTGCCGGCGGTGAAGAGGCGGGCGGTATGGGCTTGCCGAATTATATTCCGGAACGCGACGGCATCCTTTCCGGCCTGTTACTGCTGGAAATGATGGTGTACGAAAAGAAGAATATCGGCAAGATCCTTGAGGAAGTCGAAAAGAAGTATGGAAAGTATTTCTACGACAAGACCAGCATCACGCTTAAAGGCATGGTCAAGACGCTTGAGCCGGTGAAACAGCTCAAGGAAGTGCTCGGGAAAAAAGTGGTCGCGGTCAAGGATTACGACGGGGTCAAGCTTGAGCTGGCGGATGATACCTGGATCATGGTGCGCGCCTCCGGCACAGAGCCGATCCTGCGCGCGTATGCCGAGGCCAAGACACCCAGGCGTACCAAAGAGCTCCTTAATTACGCGCTTGATCTGGCAAAGACGCTCTAAGTTATTCTGAGCCCGAAGGGCGAAGGATCTCCGTCATCCTGAAGCCCTCAGGCTGAAGGATCCCCAAAGTTTTTAGCAGGCACAAAGTTAGTGTGGATAATATAATGCAGGAGATCCTTCACTCGCCGTGCTCGTTCAGGATGACGGTGAGGAGATCCTTCACTCGCCGTGCTCGTTCAGGATGACGGTGAGGAGATCCTTCACTCGCCGTGCTCGTTCAGGATGACGGTGAGGATATCCTTTACTCGCCGTGCTCGTTCAGGATGA
>JADFWS010000116.1 GCA_015234065.1 Candidatus Omnitrophota bacterium | reverse complement strand
CGTGACTCCAGGGGCGAGGTCCGTGGTTATTACCCGGACTTTGTGGTGAAGACATCTGAGAAAGACCTTTATATCGTTGAAACCAAGGGTCGGGAAGACCTGGATGATCCGCTGAAGATCGCCCGGTTGAAGCAGTGGTGTGAAGATGTGAACAAGTCCCAGGCCAAGGTTAAGTGTCAGTGTCTGTATGTAAGGCAGGATGAGTATGAAAAGTACAAGGCCAAGAATTTCATATCGCTGGTTAAGATCTTTCTTGTGAAGTGATTCGAGCTATAAATGGGCGGTGATAATGGCGTCTTTGATTTCGACAATTAAGGGATTCATTGAGAAAAGAAAATACGACATAGTTTTTTATGGTCGGCAGCAACTGACTGAAGCCGAGATGGATCAATGGATTCCTGAAATCAAGCTGAAGCTTGAAGCCATAAGAAAATACTTCAACGAAGTGGTTGATCTTCTTCTTAAATGTTTCAATGATCGTCTTTGTGGCCACCAGTTCGGACAGATTGCGCAAGATATTCAAGTCATCCAGATCGACGGGGACGGCAAACAAGTATTCCTTAATAAATTCCTTCACCTTGCCATAAAGAACATCGTATCCGCTCACCAGGCGCAACTCTTTCATAATGACCTGAGTGAAGTACCCGATGACACTCTGGTAATCCGCGACAAACCCTGAATCCAACTCTGTCGTGTGGGATATCTCGTCATTGGCAATATCTTTGAACACGATCTCGCGCTTCTGCTCTTCTGAAAACTCCTGCACCACGATCTTCTGGTGCCCAAACTGTGCCACATCCAAGTTCGACAGATTTTTATACTCCCGGTAAATGCGCGGCGTCAGTACCGGGATCTCAATATCCAGCTTATCAATGTTCTTCTTAACATTCTCCCGATCAACCTCGACCACCAATGGGGTCTTTGGCTTGGTGCCCTCACCCATCTCCCGATGCTCCAACTCAACGCCTTCGCTCTTGATCGACTCCACAAAGTCCATAAAGGCGGGGGTCCCAACGACGCTCACCAGTTCTTTCAGGTCTGTCCCACGGTACATCCGCCGCAAACCACGGCCCAGGGTCTGCTCCGGAAGAATGTTGCTTTGTGCAACATACGCACGCAACCCAACGATCGTCGTGACATTGCGCACATCCCAGCCTTCTTTGAGCATAAGAACTGAAACAATCGCCTTATACGGGCTTTCCATACTATCGATCTTGTTCGCGTCCGCCCGCAGCTTCTCCAGCTCTTCTTTCTTCTTCCCCGTCGCACTCTCCGATATCTCACCATTATTCTTGGTATGGATGATCAGAACCCCGCCCTTTAATTCCGGATAACGGTTCTCCAGATACGCCGCAACCTCATCACAATTCTGCGTGTCATCGGTCATCACAAACAAGACGGCCTTCTTGCCCATCTTGATATGCTCGTCATAAACCTTTTTCCACTCAAGATATCCTAGGTGCAAGTAATCCTCATACTTCTCGGAATACTTCGAACTGGTCTTCTCCACCAACTTCGCCCTGCTGGCAGGATCAGGAAGAACCGGATGCTTTACAACATCCTGATAGATCGCCTCAACAAGAGGATAATCTGAAACCGTCTGAACAAAGATCGCGCCATTATCATGCCGGGGCGTCGCGGTGACATCAACCTGCAACGACAATTCACACCCCTTCATCTTCAGGCGATTATGAATGTCTTCGATCGACTTGAACCATGCCATCTTCTCGTCATGGATATGATGAGCTTCGTCGTTCAGCACAACCAGCTCGTCAATGTTTCGCACGATCTCACTCACATCAACTTTCGACTCATTGGTAGCCCCAACCGGCTTCTTCCCGAGGAAATAATCTGTCGCGTCCTCATCATCAACCATAGGGACCGCATCATCCCCCTCATAAATACGATGGATGTTGGTCAAAAAGATATTCCCTGTCTTCCTGACCACGCCGATCTCATCCTGAATATGCAGCGTAACCTGAAAATCTTCCTTCCAATTCTGCCCCTCAAAACCATTTTCCGGCAGTACAGGGTCATCAAAGAATATCTTTAACCCGTCGAAGTCTGTGCGGATACGATCAAGAACGATAATGTTCGGTGTTATAACCAGAAAGTTACGGGCCAGCGCCGATCCCTCTTCATACATCTTATGAAAATAACTCCACGCCAGAACCAAGCTTAGAACCTTGGTCTTTCCGCTTCCGGTCGCCATCTTGATAACGAACCGGCGCCAGGTTTCAAAGAACATCCCGGCCGATACCGCGCCAGAACTGTCAAACCGGATCAGATCGTACTTGTCCTTCACTTTGATAACATCGTAAAGATAGACAATGGTTTCCACGGCCTCGCGCTGAGCAAAGTAATACTGAAAGAGATGCTCCTCACCATTGGCATCTATCCTTGGGTGATCCGTTTGAAACCACCATTTAAGCAAGGCCCGGCTTGTGGCACTCGCTCCTTCATAATCTGCCTTACGCCAGGCATAAACCTTCTTACGAAGTTCTGCCACCAAAGGCGGCAATAATTTTCCGTACCCGGTCTCACGCAATGCCTCATCAGCCGGAAACCAGCGGAACTCCGGTTTAAGAACGACATAAGGTGATCGATCAAAATTAGAATGAATGGCCATATGACTAAACCTGTCTATTTAGATTTAATTAGCAATATAATAACCATATGAAAACAAACAAGTTGCGGCAAACTTAAATCTAAAATACATCTAAATACATCTAATACACTATCCCTTCAGCCGCCAAGTGCCGTTCTTAGGCGCGCCATCAAAAACAATCTTCCCAGCTTCCTTCAACTCCTGAAGGATGTTGGAAATATCCTGACCTGAAAACTCTGAAAAACCGCTGGCCAAGTCCGAACGACTGGCGGGCTTGCCTTCTCTAATATGATTCAGGATCAATTCTTTCATCTGGTCGCGCCCAAGTCCTTTAATGCGCGTATGCTTCCCGCTCTGACCCATCGTTTCATAGTACCGACGAGAAAGGAAATATCTGGCTCCGCGCCCCTTGCCGACCATCTCGATAAGCCCCAGCTTAATAAACTTATCTCTGAACTCCGGCCGCTCGACCTTCTGATTCTCACGGATCTTCTCTAACTGATAGATTTCCTCAAAAGACAGCGGAATCTGGCGATCGTTCAGGAATCTTTCCAAATAAAGAATAAAATCCCTGTCCTTCACCTGGGCGGGAATAGAAAGATGCACAGCATTCACATCCGTTCCGGAAAGATCCGGCAACCCCTTCCCGTCTCGAATCGACCGCTCAAAGATATCATCCATGCCCTGACTGGATCGCTCTGCGAACCCTATCTTGCTGAACGCTTCTGCCAAACGGCGATTGCGCCAAGCCCGTTCTTTCAAAATGTTTTCTACGGTAACGGGTGCAAGCAAGCCGCCAGGGTTCTCAATGTAAAAAGAAGACGGCGACGCCTTTATCAAAACAGATCGCCCCTTAATCCCATAATCTCTGTGCATCACGGCATTGTGAACCGCCTCGCGGATGGACTTCTCATCAAAGGCCCATACCTCGCGCTGAAGAAAACCATCCTGAAAAGGAAAACGGATATTTCGGGCACTAATAGCCTGCCAGATCTTGTCATCTGCAAAAACAAAAGGCTCACGCCAATCGGCACGAAAATCAAAATTCCTGGCAATCGTGTCATGCCGCCATTCAAAAGTGATCTCAGCATCAGCCAGCCTGTCCCTGATAACTTCAGATTTTCCAACAAGAATCAACGCCGCATATGTAATGCCGGTGTCTTCAATAAGTTCAAGATTGCGCAGTGCTTTCTCATCATCAAAACCCAGATACTCCTGACGCCCAGACTTCTTCGCCCACTTTTGTTTCAAGGCGACAATGGCGTTCGAATCGAGATCTGAAAGTTTTAATCCGGGGACAATGCCCGCAGTAAAGTCCGGTTGTGCCTCATTGAGGATCTCACGGGTCCGCTGATCATCCATCTCCCCCAAAGACTCTCCCCGGCGGACAGGGTATAAGAACTTATCCCCCTTACCACCCGACTTTACCCTTGTGGCCGGAGATCTTTGTGGAATATGAAAGACCAGAACTCTTTTCCCATCATAGAAAAGTTCTTCAACTTCAATATGAATGCGCAGTCTTTCCCAAACATTCTGCGCTATTTTGGTGTGCGTTCCCTGGGCATACGATGTGCCTTTAACCTCTTTGGGCTTCTCCTGAACACCCAATATCAACTTGCCTCCGTGACCGTTGGCGATAGCCGCGCAATAGTCAAACAGGCTTCCGCGATTATCATCAAAGTTTGATGTCGCGACCTTAAATTCAAGATTGATATCTTCAACACAGCCAAGCCAGCGCTCAAATTCTTCCCTGCTCGTTTGGATCATATTGCAACCTCAACA
>JADFWS010000115.1 GCA_015234065.1 Candidatus Omnitrophota bacterium | reverse complement strand
AACGGCGTGCATCTTCATATTGGGTCCCAGATCACGAAGGGGAATCCTTTTGTGGTCGCGATCCAAAAAGCGCTCGCGTTCGTTGATGCTCTTGAGGCCCGAGGCGTCAAGATCGAATATTTTGATATCGGCGGTGGATTGGGGATCATTTACAATGATGAAACGCCGCAGACGGCGGCTGCCTATGCGGCAAAAGTTCTTCCGCTCCTTCGGGGCAGGGCATTCAAGCTGATCATGGAGCCGGGCCGTTTCATTGCAGGCAATGCCGGTATTTTTGTGACAAAGAAATTGTACACCAAGGATAATGGTGTCAAGAAGTTCATGATCGTGGACGGCGGGATGAATGATCTTGTGCGCCCGTCCATGTACGGGGCGTATCACACGATCGTTTCGGTCAAACTGTCGAAGGCAAAAAAGATCACGTGTGATGTAGTCGGCCCTATTTGTGAGAGCGGAGACACCTTTGCGCATGACCGGGCGCTGGCGGATGTGAAGGACGGAGAATATCTGGCCCTGCTCTCGGCAGGGGCGTATGGATATGCCATGTCGAGTAATTATAATGTCCGCCCTCGGGTGGCCGAGGTGATGGTCAAGGGCGGCGTATGGGCTATTGTGCAAAAGCGTGAAACATTTGAAGACCTTATGCGCGGGAGTTCGATCCCGGAGTTTTTGAAATGAAGAAATCCCAAAGAATTCATTTTGTGAAGATGCAGGGCGCGGGCAATGATTTTATTGTCATTGACCATCAGCTTGGCCTTGACTATGCGGCTTTCGCAAAGAAGGCCTGTGATCGTCATATGGGCATAGGCGCCGACGGGGTGCTTGTTCTGGATGAATCAACGGCGGCCGAACATCGTATGCGCATTATTAATGCCGATGGCTCTGAAGCCGAGATGTGCGGGAACGGGGCGCGGTGTATGGCGGTCTATATTGCGCGTAAGTTCGCCGTCCTCCCAGAGGTCTTCGGCATTGAAACTTTGGCCGGGGTGATCCGGGCGACTGTCGACGGAGAGACGGCGGCGGTCAAATTGTCTGATCCGAAAGAATATCGTCCGAATATCGAGATCAAGATCGGCGACCAGAAGTTGAGCGGGCATTTTATTAATACCGGAGTGCCGCATACGATCGTGTTTGTGGAAGGCCTTTCTGAATTTGATGTGAACGGGCTCGGACGGGTTATTCGTCAGCACAAGGTATTCGCGCCAAAGGGTACGAATGTCAATTTTGTTCAAAAGATCAAAGAAGGGTATGTCGAGCTTCGCACGTATGAGCGTGGTGTTGAAGCGGAAACATTGGCCTGTGGCACCGGAAGTGTGGCGGCGGCACTGGTGGGGTATCTTCAGGGGTTCAAGGAGTTAAAGCCGGCGCAAGACGCTAACATCAAGGTTGTCACCAAAAGCGGCGAGATCCTCGACGTGACGTTCGATCTTGAGGTGAAAGACGCAAAGCCCGTGATCACGAATGTGTGGCTTAAGGGAAGCGGAAAATTTATTTGCAAAGGGGAATATTACTATGGAATTTAAAGGATCAATGGTCGCGTTGGTAACGCCGTTTACAGAGCACGGGGTCGACGAGTGGAAGCTTGCGGAACTTGTTGAGTTCCAGATCAAGAATGGCACGCAGGGGATCATTCCCTGTGGGACGACCGGAGAGTCTCCGACGCTGTCCCATGAAGAACATGACCGCGTGATCGAGATCGTGGTCGATACGTCCAAGCGCCGCGTTCCGGTGATCGCCGGGACAGGGTCCAACTCAACGTCTGAGGCTATACGCCTGACGCGCCACGCCCAGGATGCCGGCGCAGATGCCGCGCTTGTGGTGACGCCGTACTATAACAAGCCGACGCAGAAAGGCCTGTACCTTCATTTCAGGGCGGTGGCGGATAGTGTCAAGATCCCGATCATTCTGTATAATATTGAAGGACGCTGTGCGCGCAATATTGATACCGAGACGGTTAAGAAATTAGCCAAGGATTGCAAGAATATTGTGGGCGTTAAGGAAGCGTCTGGCAGTTTGAATCAGATGCAGGCGGTTAAAGAGGCGTGCGGCAAGAAGTTCGCGCTGATCTCCGGCGATGATGCCCTTACAGTCCCTTTGATCAAGCTCGGTGGTGTCGGGGTTATTTCGGTTGTGGCGAATATCATCCCGAAAGAAACCGCGGAAGTGGTGAATTTGATGCTCAAGGGCAAAGTCAAGGAGGCCGAGGCAAAGCAGGAAAAGCTGCTGCCGCTCATCAAGGCGATGTTTATTGAGACGAATCCTATCCCGGTCAAGACCGCGTGCGGGCTCATGGGCATTTGCTCTCCCAAGGTCAGGCTTCCGATGTGTGAGATGGAGCCCGCGAACCTGGAGAAGTTGAAAAAAATCCTGCGTGATTACAAGTTGATTAAATAAAGGTTTTTGATTGGTGGAGGTTTTATGATCAAAGTCGCTATTGTCGGGTGTCAGGGCAGGATGGGCCAAAGGCTTTGTGCGCTGGCGTCAGAGCATAAGGATCTTCAGCTGGTGGCGCTCGTAGAAAGCCCGGACAGGCCCGACGTGCCGGAAAGCGCGTATGGCGTCAAGATATCGAAAGATATTGCGGCGATCAAGGGCGCGGATGTCCTGATCGATTTTACGGTCCCGGATGCGACCATGAAGAACCTGAAGGCCTGTTTACAGTATCGTGTGCGCATGGTGGTCGGGACCACTGGCTTTACGGCCGAGCAGGATGACGTGATCCAGGAGGCCTCGAGAAGGCTCGGGATTGTGCGTTCGTCGAATATGGCCGTCGGGGTGAATGTCCTTTTTGGCCTTTTGCGCAAAATGGCGGAGGCGCTGAAGGGTTATGGCGTTTCTATTACGGAAACACATCACATTCATAAGTTGGACGCGCCATCCGGCACGGCCAAGACCCTGGGTGAGATCGTTCAGAATGCCTCGTCGATGCAGCATATTCCGATCGAGTCTGTCCGTGAGGGGGAAGTCGTGGGATACCATCAGGTCACATTTGAAAGCCCGGTGGATACGATCAAGATCTCTCATAACGCGAAGACTCGCGACATGTTCGCCGAGGGCGCTCTTGTTGCGGCAAAGTTTGTGGCGTACAAGGATAATGGCTTGTATAACATGCAGGAAGTTTTAGGTTTAGCATAAAAGAAAGGGATCCGGGGATCATGGCACTTCAGTTCGAATTTTCCGACCGTTTAAAGCAGCTTCCTCCGTATTTATTCATTGAGATCGACAAAGCCAGGCGCGAAGCCATGGCACAGGGGCGGGATATCATCAACCTCGGTGTTGGGGATCCGGACCAGGCGACACATAAAATTATTATTGATGCGATGAAAAAGGCGCTCGATGATGCCGGGAATCATCATTATCCCTTTGATGCCGGAGTGCCGCAGTTGCGTCCTCAAATTGCCCAATGGTTCAAGAAGCGTTTTGCGGTTAATCTTGACCCGGCCACAGAGATTTATCCTTTGATCGGGTCAAAGGAAGGCTTGGCGCATTTTCCGCTGGCGTTCATTAATCCCGGCGAGAAAGTCCTGTTGACAGAGCCAGCGTATCCGGCCTATCAGGCGGCGGTCACGTTTGCCGGCGGCAAGATCCAGTATCTTCCGATCAAGGCGTCCAACGGATTCCTTCCGAAGATGTCGGATATTGAAGACGCAAAGAATGCCAAAGCGATCATTGTCTGCTATCCGAATAATCCGACGGCCGCTGTGGCGGATCGAGCGTTTTATACAGAGCTCGTGCGTGTTTGCACAGAGAAAGGCATTATTATTGTTTCTGACCTGGCGTATTCCGAAGTGTATTATGACGGGCAGAAGCCGCCGAGTATCCTGGAGATCCCGGGGGCAAAGGATATTGCGATCGAGTTCCATTCGTTTTCAAAAACATATTATATGACCGGTTGGCGCCTGGGTTGGGTGTGCGGCAATGCGCAGCTTGTGGCGGGGTTGGCCAAGGTTAAATCCAATGTGGACTCCGGGGTTTTTAATGCGATCCAGCATGCCGGGATCGCGGCGTTGAATATAGATCCTGCCGAGATCGAGGACATGCGCCGTGATTATCAGGAGAGGCGTGATGCGCTGATCAACGGCTGCCGTTCGATCGGCTGGAAGATAGATCCGCCGAAGGCTGCGTTTTATGTCTGGGCTAGAATTCCGGCCAAGTTTCCGGATTCCATGTCCTGCGCCAAGGCGTTCCTCGAGCAGGCGGATGTGGTTTTGACGCCCGGGGTTGGTTTTGGAAAAAGCGGGGAAGGTTACGTGCGCATGTCGCTGACGCTGCCTGTCGAGCGCATTCATCAGGCGGTGGAGCGGATGGCAAAGGTATTGGCATAAAAGCAGGGAGATATTTTGGCTACAGTTTACCTTGGATTAGGGTCGAATCAGGGAGATCGTGGCGGGAATATTGAAGAAGCGCTGCGCTTGCTCGGAGAAAAAGGCGTTAAGGTTATTAAAAAATCATCGATTATCGAGACAGACCCTGTGGGCGG
>JADFWS010000114.1 GCA_015234065.1 Candidatus Omnitrophota bacterium | reverse complement strand
ACTCTCGGCAGATGCGCCCACACGCGCTTGCGCAGATCCGAAAGGCTGTCGACCTCTGAATGCCAGGCCAATGCCAAAGCGTTACCCTCGTCCTCGGTCGGCAGGATACGCTTGGGATCTTCTTTCTTTTTCTCCGGCGTGCCTGAACTAATACCACCCAGCACCATGGCCAGCATCACCGGGGCCGCTGTCGCGTGCGGGCCCAAGACCCGCCATAAAATAGCGGCGCCAAGCATCATCAACATCGGCGTGAACATCCCGGCACCTCCGGTATTCTTCGGCGCCCTGGGCGCACGCGCCACGGAAACAGGCACGGGCGTTGCCGGCAACGGAAAGATGGGAGCATTGTCACGGCCGCGATGATGCACGACCGCCGCATACCACGCGGCCCAAAGAACATCGTGAAACTCCCGGCTTAACGCACGCCCGCCGGCTTCACGTTCATATTCCCAAACAAGGTCGTCAAAACTATATCCTTTCCAATCCCAAAAACGGCACATGGCAATATAGGCCAGGCGCTCATTCTCGCTCGCACCATATTGTTTGATATCTCCTTCGCCGGGAGCATTATTCTGCTCCTCTTCCAACAAGCCCTGAAGGCGCTCACTGGCCATCAGGTCAACAGTGCGCAGTTCAGCGTCTGAAAATAACAGCAGGGAGCGTACAAAAGCGAGCTCATCCGTTGAAAAAAGCTGGTCTGCCCTCAAAGTTTTCTTGTCCAGCATGACCAGCGGATACTGCGCGCCCGCCGCAAAAGAAGAGGTGCCCGCCGAAACAGAAGCGGCGCCTGCCGTCGAATGCCGGCGGCTCAATTCATAACGCACATGGCTTAACTCGTGAATGGTCCGGGCTTTAAAATAATCTCCGCGCCGGCCCGCACCCGTTTCGATCGTAGAAGAAAGGATCACAAACTTCTTATCACCAAAGACCGTATCAATACGGACACGGGTTTTAGACTCCGGGAACGCGTAAAAATCCCCTTGAGGCCGCGCCAGAAAGAACGTGCAGCCGACCCATTGGCTGCTGCGCGCCTGCGGATAAGAACCAACGGACATACAGGAAGAAACAAGAAAGCACGCCGTCAGCATTACGGCCGTAAGAAACGGCAGCATTTTTCTTTCCACAAAACCCGAACAACCCGTATTACGCGGTATAGCCCCAAAACGATACGCCGCCGCGCGGCGGACATGCGTGGCATCGTCGCCGGTCAAATTGAACGTTTTGATCGCTTCATCCGCCCAGACGCTCAACGCCGCACGATCCGTACGTTTACGCGCAGCGTAATATTTGTTCATCATCAGATCGAGCGCTTTAAAAACCGGTGTCAATTCTTTTGTCCCGTCCTGGCCTTCGACATGCGGCGACAAAAGTACAAGCTGAACCATGCGTGCCCGGAATATCGGCCGCTCAAACAGATCACATGGTATCTTCTGCTGGAACAATTGATCCAACACATCCCACGGATCAACCGGCGCATCCTGCTCTAAAGAACGCACAACAAACAGGCTCACAAAACGCTCGATCAAACCCGGGATCAACCTGCCCGTATCCGAAGACCCGTACAGCACCGCCTGCCGTTGGGTTTTTGCCACAAGCGCATTCACCATAAGCAATGCTTCTTTAACGCGATGCTCCTGAATATGCTCTCCGAGCGCGGTAACAGCTTTTTCCAACCCCTGCCAGTCGGCTTCACGCGTGATCCCCTGCAAACACCCGGGCCATTGTTGCAATTGACAAAGCTCATCCCCGGCATCAAGCAGCTGATGACCGGAAAGGCTGACCGCAATATTCTGCAGGAAACGCGCCAGCAACTGATTGCGCCCGCGTAATAGCTCCATATCCCGCTCGAATTTTGGCCATATCCCTTCTTGAGAAAGGCCCAACTTCCGGCGCAAGGCATCCTCCGGAATCCCGACCGTATGGTCTAAAATAAAAATGGCATCCTGTTCACGCGCCTTTAAATACGGCAGCGCTTTGTCACCAAAAATACGCGCCGTCGCCGCATGGCGCTGGGACACTTCCAGGATACGGCGCGCGCCGTCGATATAGATCGCGGCAAAACGTTTTTCTTTGGAGTTGGGTGTTCCGCCGTTAGGCGTCAGGCTATCTTCAATATCCGCAAGCTCTTTTAACACCGCCGCATATTCGCTATCGTTATACACATTCGCAAATGTTTGTTCCCGCCCCTTGAGCCTTGTTTTCAGATCGTCACGACATGCTAAAAGCCTTGTCTGGGCACGGCGCATGCGAGCCTGCCCATCCGCCTCGGTCACGACCACATTCACATGCGTACGGACAAGATCCCAGGCTGAATCCACGACATCGTATCCGGCTTGTTTCATCGGCGTCTTACCGCCGGGCTGGGTCGTGTAACGGCTGCGCGGCGCTCTAAATCCACGGAGCAGCTGAGCCACCCGGCGCGATGCGGCATGCCGCTTTTTAAAAAGATCGGACAGCAAGCGGAAACAATGCGCATCCATGGGGCTGATCAGTGACTGGATCACCCATTCACCTGCCGGAAGATTACCCTGATCGATCAAGATCGCGGCCTTATCCAGGCCGTCCGCCACTTTTTGCGCGCATTCACGGGACTCAAGGTCCTTGAAACGACCGAACGCATATTCCACCTGGAACAGCGTTTTTAATTCCTGCAGCGCCGCATCAATGGCTTTTCTCGCTGGTGTTGTCTCTGAAGGCGCCGGCTGCGCGGCATCCGCCCGTTCTTTCATCAGCAGGGATAACAACACCGCGAAATTAACCAGTTTCTTCAAAACAAGTTCGGCATAATCCTGAAACAACTGGGCATCCGTCCGGGCTTCCCGACGCGGGGCATCCGCCATATACTGTTCGGTCAATGTTGAAACGCGGGCATGATCACGCAAAAGAATAGCTAAAAGTTCGTGGAAAACGATCGCATCGAAAGGTTGATGACTTAACGTGTTGATCAGGATCACAGGGTTCCAGTTGCGGGGATTGAAGCCGTTGGCACCATGAAATGTGCGCGCCTCTTCCGGCCCGGCGCGGGCTTCGACATCACGCGCGATCTCTTCCATTTCCATCAGCCGCTCTGGCATATCCTGACGCACAATATTCAATGCCGCGCGCGCACCGGCCTTGAAATAGTCTTCACCCTTAACCTTGGCGTATCCTTTGAAGTTCCGATCTTTGATCCCGATGAACACAGGCACCACATCCGCCCCGGTCTTTCCGTCCCAGGGCCAGGCCGGGTCGGCCTTGAACGGAGGCTGGGACATATCCGTGCCGCGATACATGGCATCTGCCGGAAGCGTACGGATCATATCGCTAAGCGTGCCCTGACCGTGCAGGCCCCGTTTCTGCTTCTCAAAAGCCTCATGCCCGAGCAACAACACGCCGGAGAGGCGCGGATGGCCCGTAAGGCGCAGCTCAAGCGCGACACGCTGCACAATGCACCACACCGCAGACACGGTATCCCCGCGTTCCGCAAGCCAGTCATACGTATGGCTCACCTGGATCCTGTTCGACCATTCATTATGGCTTAAATTAAGCGCCGCCTCGGCGTAACGCAGCAATATGCGCAGGCAGACCGCGGTCTTTTCTTCTTCAATCCCCGGATGGGCGCCGATCCTTTTTCTGAAATCATTCCGTTTGGTATACGGCTCACGCGTTTTCCAGTACATGCCGATATCCTGGTCCACGGCCTCAAAAAGCTTTTCGTCCAACAAAAGCCCGGCGAGCTCGACCACGCCGTCCTGCAGAGACACAAGCCATTCGCGGCGCTTGTCCGCCTCAACGCCGAACCGGGAACAGCCCTCCATGAGCACGCGCCAGGAACGGTGAAACGGATTGACCATGACCGCCATCCCTTCTGAATCCTTGAGCACCAGCTTAAGCTCCGGCCAGTGCTGCAGATCCCTGATCATAGCGCGACGCTCATCGAGCTCGAGCATGGCACGGCTCACATGATGAATGACCTCGGAAGAAAGCGGCTCATCCATAGGCACGCCTTTGGCCAGATGATAAAACCTGAGGATCTCAGCCTGCGTTTCCTCGCGCGTGAGCCAGGCGGCGATATAACGCTGAGCCACGTCGAGATGGATAATCTTTAATTTCGCGCGGGTATCCGACACAGGGTCGCACCGCTCCCCGGCATGGCCCATGATGCCGAGAAAGAACCCGGTTTCCTCGATCTCACGCCCCAGAACATAATCAATGCGTGCCAAGAACGGGACAAGCTGTGCGGCCACGTCCGGATAAAGCGCCGCATCGAACAACCGCGGATCGATCAAGGACGATGTTTGATACATCCGGGTGCCGTATAATTGCCGGCTTTCCAAAGATGCCAGATTACCGTCGTGGAACGCCCCCGCGACTTTTTCAAGAACGCCACGATTCGCCCGAAGGACCAGCGCAAAGAACGCCGCGGCTGGCCGCATGAAACGCGCGCCAAAACGGCGCACATTCACCGGGATCGTCCCGAACGGGTCCGGAACTTCCTTGACAGCAGCAACAGGCATCAGTTCGCGGGTCATGGCGCTAAAGGTCTCCGGCGGGAT
>JADFWS010000113.1 GCA_015234065.1 Candidatus Omnitrophota bacterium | reverse complement strand
CCCTCACGATCATCCGGCGGCACCGCGCATCTGTGCTCAATAACGCATGCACCAGCGCGTCCGCGTCGACCACGACCGCGCCAAGCTCTTCCAACATGGCCGCAACCGTAGACTTTCCTGACCCAAAACTTCCTGTTACGCCGACTTTAAGCATTCTTCGTAGCACCCGACATAATGTTTTGCCGAAGCCTCCCAGGTAAACCGCGAAGCCATGGCGTGCGCAATAAGCGCATTCAATTTATCTTTCTGACTGTACACCCCCAGCGCCCGATCCACAGATTCATCGAGGCCGGACACGCTGTAACTTGACATCAGCACACCATTCCCCCTGGTCTTGGAGGAATTAAGGTCAATAACCGTGTCCACCAGCCCGCCAACATATGATGCCACGGGTATAGTGCCATAACGAAGTGCGATCATCTGTGTCAGCCCGCATGGTTCATAGATCGACGGCATTAAGAAGAAATCCGAACCCGCATACACAAGATGCGACAGGTCTTCATCATATTTCACCAATACCGAGAATTTCTGCGGATATTTCCTGGAAAGCTTTTGAAGCATTTTCTGATACTTGTCTTCACCGACGCCAAGAAACGCCATCTGTATCGGCCGTTGCATAAGCCCTTCGATCGCGCTCTCAACCAGGTCGAGCCCTTTCTGATAACACAGTCGCCCCACAAATCCAAAGATCGGGACGTCCGACACCGGCGCCAATTTGAATACATCCTGAAGCCTGGCTTTGTGGATCTTTTTAGCCAGCCAATCCTGGGCGCTATACCCCGGCTTTAAAAAATCATCTGCCTCGGGATCCCACTGGTCGTAATCAAGGCCGTTCAAAATACCTGCCAATTTATTCTTGCGCATCTTGATCACGCCCTCGAGTCCGCAACCATTCTCTTTTGTCTGGATCTCTTTGGCATACTGAGGGCTCACGGTCGTCATATAGTCACTGAACACAATGCCCGTTTTCAATAAATTGATCTTCTCGTAAAACTCGATCTGCCGGTCATTGAACAGCGCCTCATCAACGCCGAGCTTCGCATATTCTTCTTTCAAGAAAACACCCTGATACGCCAGATTGTGTATCGTCAGGACCGTACGCGTCCCTTGAAAGAAAGGGTCTGCCCCATAATTCTCCTTCAAGAGCACCGGAATAAGGCCCGTCTGCCAGTCATGGCAGTGGATAATATCCACAGGCACCCCGATATCCTTCAGAAGCTTCATGGTCTCATGCGCAAAGAAAGCAAACCGCTCAAGATTGTCCGGATAATCTCCCGTGGGATCTCCGTATAAATTGGCCCGATCAAAATAACTTTTGTTCACCAGGCAGTAAACTTTAATATTCTTTCCGATAATCGCGACTTTGGCGCGCTCATTGAATATTTTTTTAACAGGAACGCCCCGAAAACACGGCATTATGATCGACACCTCATGCCCGAGTTTTTCAAGCGCGAGAGGCAGCGTCCCGCAAACATCGGCAAGCCCTCCGGTCTTGGCAAATGGAACCACCTCAGAAGCCACAAAAACGATCTTCATAGTTGATCCGTCTCCATCCAGTTTTTTCCAGCCTTAACCGTCACTTTCACCGGGACATCCAGGACACAGCTTTCGATCATGGTCCTGCGTACAAATGCCGCAAGGCCGTCCTGATCTTCCTTCTTAACATCGAATACCAGCTCATCATGAACGGTCATGATCATAGTTGCGTCCAGCCCCGTGTCCGGCAGCCCGGCATGAACATTGACCATCGCAAGCTTGATGATATCCGCGGCCGACCCCTGCACCGGTGTATTGATCGCCTGGCGCTCGGCAAACTGGCGCATCGCCCCGTTCTTGCTGGAAATATCCGGAATATACCTCCGACGATGGAACATCGTGGTCACATACCCGTCACGACGCGCTTTGTCGATCTCCTGGTCCATAAACCCTTTTATCCCGGGGTACCTTAAGAAATAACGGTCAATAAAATCCTGCGCTTCTTTATGCTGGATCCCAAGATCCTTCGCCAGGCCAAACGCGCTCATTCCGTAAATGATCCCGAAATTAATACGTTTGGCGCCATTACGCATCTCGGAAGTCACTGTATCAAGCGGCACTTCAAACATCAGCCCCGCCGTATAACGGTGAATATCCTCACCCGCGTGAAACGCTTTCATGAGCTCCGGCTCCTGGGCCAAATGCGCGAGGACGCGCAATTCGATCTGCGAATAATCCGCGGATAGCAAAACCCGCCCCTCACCGGATGCTACAAACGCTTTGCGGATCTGACGGCCCATCGGCGTACGAACCGGAATATTCTGCAAATTCGGGTGCCGCGAACTTAACCTTCCTGTCTCAGTCCCGGTCTGTTCAAAAGAACAATGCACGCGATTCGTCACTACAGAGACCAACTTCGGCAAAGCCTCAATATATGTAGACTTCAGTTTCGCAAGCCCCCGGTATTCGAGCACAAGCGCCGGCAACGCGTGCTTCGGTGCTAATGTTGTCAAAACTTCTTCATCCGTCGAAAAGCCTGTTTTCGTGCGCTTGACGACCGGCAACCCCAATTTTTCAAAGAGTACAACACCCAGCTGTTTCGGTGAATTCAAATTAAATTCCCCGCCTGCGAGGGCATACATACCCGCGGTCATCTCATTGATCCGGCGGTCACACTCCAGCGAAAGTTCGTGCAAGATCGCGGTATCGATCGAAACTCCGGCCCTTTCAATATCAAAAAGAACTTTCGACAGCGGAAACTCAATCGTCGCGTAAAGGCCATCGAGATGTTTTTCTTTGAGATCCGCAAAGACCGGCGCTTCCATTGCCTCAAGCGCCACGGCCTCATGAAGCATAGAACGCTCTACCGGAAGCTGCGTCCCAAGATACCCGAACGCAAGCGCATCGATCGCGAAACTGCCTTGCCCTGATTTGAGCACATACCCCGCAAGAAGGACATCCACTACCTCACCGGCCAGCACAACTCCCGACGCAGAGCAGGCTTTATAAAACGCCTTCACATCATAAACGATCTTGCGGACATGCTCATCCTCAAGAAGAGGCTTCATTTCTGTAAACGCCGCCATATCAAACTGGAATGCTTTGCCGCCAGCTGCCGCATAAATCTGGACCTTGGGAAAAAGGTCGCTCTCTTGATCTTCCTGTTGAAGAAGAAACGCCACTTTCCCCGCCTTACGAGCGCTTGCGGCCAATGCCTGGACATCCGCCGATGCCTCGAGCGCGGCCATCACCGCTATCGCCGGTTCCGGCATATTAAATACAGCATTCACTACCGGTGCAGAAGCTTCGAGGTCACGTAACGACCCGCGCAATTCCAGCGCTGTAAATGTTGTTCTCAGCGCCTCAACATCCCGCGGCTGAACACGAATATCCTCGAGCGTGCAATCAACCTGGACGTCCCGGTCAAGTGTCGCCAACTCCCGGCTCATAACCGCCTGTTCCCGCCCGCTGATGATCTTATCTTTCATCTTTCCCTTGATCTCATCCGCATGCAAAAAGATCCCGTCGAAAGATCCAAATTCCTGAAGCAGTTTCTTCGCCGTTACCTCACCCACGCCGGTCACCCCCGGAATATTGTCGCTCGAATCACCCGCAAGCCCGAGATAATCCACGATCAATCTCGGCGGCACGCCATAACGCGCCTCCACTTCAGCCGGCCCCATCAGCATATCTTTACGGCTGTGATACACCGATATCCCGGGCCCGACCAACTGGCACATATCTTTATCGTCGGTCACGATCACGACATCCGCGCCCTGTTTCGAAAAACGAACAGCGAGTGTCGCCAAAATATCATCGGCCTCAAAGCCTTCCTGTTCAAAGATCGGAATACGATACCCCCGAACAATCTCACGGATCATGGGCAATTGAAGCGCCAGGTCTTCGGGCATGGATGAACGCTGCGCCTTATACGCCGCAAACCGGGCGCGGCGATGCGTATCCTTGCTCACATCAAAACAGATCGCCATCGCGGCGGGCGTCAGCTCTTTGATGATCTTTTTTAGAATATTCACAAAACCAAAAACAGCGTTCGTAGGCTGGCCTTTGGAATTGCGCAACTCCTGCACCGCAAAAAATGCGCGGTAACATAACGCATGTCCGTCTAAAAGAAGAACGCGAGGGCCTGTCATTATTGTCCTGCCATGAGCACCCGCTCTTTTGCTTTCAGGATACGCGCATCCCCCGGATTAAGCGCTAATGCCACATCAAGCGCTTTGATCGCGCCAAGATAATCTTTATCCTGGATCATCTGAAGGCCCTTTTCATATTCCATATTCGCCGCGCGCTCGGCTGTAGGCGTGGTTTTTGGGCGAGCCTGCGCTCGGGCCTTCATTTGGCACTCGGCCAATTTGCCTTCGCGTTTTAATTCCTGCTCGATCAAATATTTTTTCTTATTCGCATCATCCCTGATCGCCGCCTTTGCCTGCGGCGCGTCATCCAAATACTGCGCCACTGTCAACGGCCTGAAATTCTTCACCGTCTTATCCAACCCGGCCTCCACCTTACTCGACCGCCGCTCCGCCAGCGCCCGGTTCAACAACAAACGCGTGCGCATATCCGTCGGGTCCAGCTTCATCGCAATCGTAAGCGCACGGATCGCCTCATCATATCTTTTGCGCGACAAAAACTGCACGCCGCGCCCGTATTCCATCTCGAACTTGAGTTGTTGTTCCTTTAACAATGCCCGTGTCTGCTCGTGAAACTGCTGGTTTAACGCCAGATCCAGCCTTTTCGCCGACGCTTTCAGGCGCGCCT
>JADFWS010000112.1 GCA_015234065.1 Candidatus Omnitrophota bacterium | reverse complement strand
TGGAAGGAGAAACGAGGAACGCGATATGCGTAGCCTCGCCGTAGGAAAGCGAACCCGAAGACCCGGATACCGCGCTGCCGGTACCCGTTTGAGAACCACCCGTGAAAATATCACTGCCAATAGTTGTTTCAGCGCTGCCGGAATGCGCGCCACCCGAAAACTGAGCATAGGAATAATGCGCGCATATAACATTTATTAATAAAGAAATAATAAATGTTGCCGCGAGCCGGCAGGAAATTCGATAAGGTTTTAGTGCGTTGTATGAATTCATCCCAGAGATCAAACTGGTCAGATGTGTGTTTTAATAGTTATATTATTAAATTAAATACATGATTCTTCAATGAATATTTAAAAAATTTTCTGATGATTTTAACATTTGAATAGAAAAAGTAAAATGAATTCTTTCCGACGGGAGAAATGGTCACGGGGCCGTACGGCCCAGGCGCGCACCATAAAAAATTCCTGCCGCGGCATCATAACGTTGATTAAACCCTGAACTATCCGGATCTTTAGCCGCAAAAAGGCGTGAAGATATCTTAAACGCATTAAGGTCTGCGGATGAAAAATCACCTCCGCGATATCCAATACCAATAGTGCTGGTAACTCCTTTACGCGCATCCTGCGCATTAATTCCGGGCCAGTCAACATTCGTCGCATTACCTTCAAATCCCGGCAGTGAAGAAAGCTCTCCGTCACCATGCGAACCTAAGAACTGACGCCCCTCCGGCCGGCCAATGGTCACGGCTGGTTCGGACAAATTTCCGGAAAGCTCCATATTCCCGTAATACCCGCCACCTGCGGTCACGCGATTCGTCGCATTTGCCGCAAAAATACCGGCGCGAAGCGCGCCTTTTTGCCCCTGAGCAATCCCGCCCAAACGGCCATCGCCCGTACTCCAGGAAAGCGCATTCCGATTCAAATTAGCTGTTCCAAGGATCAGCTCTGAACCATCCTCGTCCTGGTCCGGCATGATCGTTTCTGCAGACGTGAAAACCGCGGTGCCCCAAGCATATTCGTCAACCACCGGATGAATGTCCGCGCCTCGAGCCGCCTTTTCAAATTCAAGCTCTGTAATCGGCCTTAGGCATGCCCAATCCGCATATGCCGCAGCGTCTAGCCAAGAGACGTAACTCATAGCCCGCGCAGGGCGTTTCGTTCCAGCAGGAAGAAGCGGATTAGCCGCATCCCAAAACACGGTGTTTCGATTAACCACAGCACTCGTCCCTTTGCCGCCAGCAACATTAGACGTGATATCCCTGTTATTTTTTGCGGCCACAGAAAGCGTATTAAAAAAAGCCACCCACTCGCCTTCGGTGAGTTCATATTTCATCAGATAGAACGCGTGCTCGCCTTTTGGAAAAGAATTGGGGATAAGAAATGCCGCACCACTCGGATTTTCGCCCGGAGCCCCGCTCGACTGATAATATCTGCCGCCGGATGCCGTATTCGTTGTCGTGATCGAATTCTCCGACGAAATATACCACGGTTCGTCATCGCCTGATCCCTGCTTAAAACGAAAACTCGACGCACTTGCTCCGTCGCCCGCAAAGAAAGCTCCTTCAGGAATATAAACCATTTCAAGGCCGTACAGCCGTGTCAACGTATTCGACGCTTTCGCCAATGCCGTCGGCAATCCATCCTGCGCATAATTCCAGACAAACTTAACATTTGAAAGATTAATTGACCCGGATCCAACCGCTGTTCTCTGGACAAAAAATCCCTTCATGTCCTGCGGGACAGAACCTTCAAAATCAACCGGAAAAGAAAAGCCGGCCGGATTAACTCCTGCGCCGCCCATGGTCGCATGATGCCACGTCTGTCCGCCATCCGTCGAATATTTCATAAAGATCCACGCGGCATCGTGATTCACGTTATTGCGCCAGCTATTTTCCTGCGCAAGATCAAAACGGAACGTCATGCGCTTTGCCGTTTCATCCGTCGAAACCGCGTCAAAATTACTTAATTTTAAATTATTTGCAAAAACTGCGGGCATGATAAAAAAAAGAAAGCAAAACAGAAAAAGGTATGTTTTACGCATAAGCCAACAAAAAGTTAATGGTTAAATTAAAGGCCGTCGTATGTCCGAACACCGCGGCCACCAAGAGTATCCGTCGGAGAAGATGCCATAAGAGCCGCCTCTTGACGATCAGATATCCGTAAGCGGTCAGATACATCGGCCCACGATCCGCCGCGCAAGCCGGCCCCTGACGCCCCTGTAACGCCGCGCGCCGCATTCGTATCCATTCCAGGCCAGCCGGGAACATTGGCGTTGCCTTCTGAGCCCTGCAGTGTTGTCAAGTATCCGCTGCCTTGTTGCCCGCTGAATGCCAGCCCGTCGGGATTACCCAGCGTGACGACCATTTCTTTAGCATTACCTGACAGATCCATTGCCCCATAATTCCCAGCGCCGGACAAAATACGATTAGAAGAACCCGTCGAAAAAATCCCGGAACGCAGCATGCCTTTTTGATATTCAACACCCGCGCGAGAATCTCCGCCGGACAACATCACGCCATTAAATCGCGCATTCGCTCCCGGCGTTGTGACCGACTCATCACCTTCTTCTGACGTGCCAGACACGGTATCCGCGGCTGTAATATCTTTTGACCCCCACGCATATTCACCGGCGAGCGGCACATATGGGCCCCGTGCCGCTTTTTCAAACTCAAGCTCTGTCATGGGACGCAATGCCGCCCAATCAAGAAATGCCGCCAAATCCTGCCAATCAATAAAACTGACCGGACGATGAGGCCGCTGCGTAGCACAAATAAGTGACGGGCCTGAACAGGCGATCGTATTGCGGCTTAAAACAGCATCTGAATTCTTATGCGAAGCGTTTGTAATATCCCGCACAGCACGGGCCGCCACAGAAAGTGAATTCACAAAATCAATCCACTGACCTTCTGTCAGCTCATACTTCATCATATAAAATGGCGCGTAACCCTTTGGGAACGCAGCGGGAACCGTAAAAACACTTCCCGTCGGAAGCTCGCCGATATTCCCTGCAGATGTGTAATAAAATCCTGCGGCATCAGCCGCCGAAACATTGATCGGAAATTCACTCGTAATGTGCCAGGGATTATTATCCGAAGCGCCCTGCCGCAAGGCCGCAACGCTCAACCCATCACCCGCGTAAAAAGAGCCTTCGGGGACATATACCATTTCAAAGCCGAACATCGCTACTTGGATCTGGCTGTTCTCTGTAAAACCGCAACTATCATAATTAACCGTGATCAGCGCATTTTGTGCGGCAAGAGGGCCTATCGGCTGATTAGATACTCGCCGGATAAAAGCTCCTGTTTTATCCTGAGGAACATAAACCTCAATATCCGCATTGTTCCCGGTCAATGTACCAGACGGATTAAGGCCGGAAGACGCCAGTTGACAGAGGCGCATATCCGATGATGCCTGAACATCTTTCAGCCGGACAATGACCCAGGCGGCATCATGATTGATCTTGTTTTTCCATGAGTTTTCCCAAGAAATATCAAAATACACCTGAACCGTCTTAGCATTGACATCACGGGCGCCAAGACGGACATTTTTTACCACAAGATCATTGGCTTCGGAAGCTTGAGGAAAAAGGAAAGAACTAAAACACAGGGAACAACAAAACAAGACTAGCCAACTCTTCTTCATATCACTCCTTATAAACACCTCGAAATACTTACAAACGAGGAGCAAGGACAATTATAAACCCTTAAAAACCTCTGCAAAACATTTTCTACCGTGTAACATTCAAATTCCCGGTAACCTGAGTTTGATCGATCCGAGTGCCAACACGACTGCGAAGGCTAAGCTTACAACCAACGATCTTTTCTGTAACGAGCTTTTTATCAGCAGCATTTGGCTTAAGGTAAAGGTACCACTGGTAATGCTTGAGGGCGGTATCCTGGTCTCCAATATATTCCCCGCTGACAAATGCCAAGTTATAATGCGCATCCGCATCATACGGCATCAGATCAACAGCCTGATAAAATTCGACAACAGCCCGCTGATACTCGCCCCGCTCAAAATACACATTCCCCATATTATAGTGCGCACGAGCAAGCTCTTCTTTGAATTTCTCATCCTCAGGGTCCAAATCGCCACCCTTTTGAAGGATCTCATTCGCCTTCTTTTCAACGTCAATAGAAGCAGCCGGAGCCGCTTCCTCAGGTGCTTGTGCCGCCTTTTTGACCTCAACCTCTTTGGACTCTTTTAAACCATCTTCCATCTTTTTCATCCGAGCCTCAAATGCACCCTGCTGATCCGCCATCTGCGCCTTCATATCATCCAACTCTTTAGTATATTTGCTGTTCAAATTCTCAACACGGCGGATCTCTTTAATGAACTTTTCACGCTCCAAACGCATTTCTTCAACGTGCTTCGACTCATATTCTTTTTCGTTCTTAAGGCGCTCGATGTCTTTCTTCAAGGAATCCGCATCAACCTGGGCATTGCTGTCCAGCGGCTTTGCCTGGGCGAATGCCTGCGAAGTCGCACAAACACAACTTCCTGCGAACATCACGCCGAGCGCAGATCTTAAGAAGATTTTAAACATATGCGTCATAACGCCTTCTCCACGTAGGATGGTTTAATTAATTATACGACTTGGATGGCTTTATCGCACCATCCGCAGCTCTATAACTTTCCTTGCCGGTCACAATATGCGGCGTAATAAAAATTACAATTTCTGTGGAACTCAAACTATCCGATTCGTAACTAAATAATTTATCCACATAGGGTATATCCATCAGCACCGGAAACCCTCTTTTGGAATGCATCTTGTCATCCTTGCGCAAACCAGCAAG
>JADFWS010000111.1 GCA_015234065.1 Candidatus Omnitrophota bacterium | reverse complement strand
TTTTGTGGCGCTTGTTCCGGCAATCACATTGGCCTTTTCTTTCTAGGGCTTTCGGTCTGGTGCTGGAGCCGAGGCATAATTTTGCCGGTGCAGGAAAAGAGGCCGTTGAATAGCAGGTTGGCGGCAGCCGCAGTGATCTTTTAGTTCTTGCGGTAATGAGCAAAGATATTTTTGTAACAACGGTTTCGTTTGGCAGTATGGCAAAATACCGCAATGATACCGAGCTTTTGCTGCAATGGATGGAAAAAGATCCTGTATTCAATATGGATGTGGCCAATGCCTGGCGCATGCGGACGAATGCGATGGAGCCGGGCACAACGTTGCCGCAAATGCTTAAGGCCCGGACAGGCCAGGACATTTCGGTCCCAGTAAGAACAGGAGATCATGATGAATTTTGCGGTTTTTGCGTCAGGTAATGGTTCCAATCTTCAAATGATCATTGATGCGGTTAAAAAAAAGCGCATTAAAGGGACGCTCAAGCTGGTTTTTTCAGATAATGCCGCAGCCTTTGCGCTCACCCGCGCGAGAAAGGCGAAAGTCCCTGTGGTGGCGCATCTTGACCCCAAAGGGTTCCCGTCGCGTGAAGCGTTTGATGCGGCATGTGTAGAGTTTTTGAAGAAAGAAAAGATCGATCTGGTCGTCCTCGCCGGGTATATGCGTATTTTAAGCCCCGCATTCGTGCGCGCCTATCGCGATCGCATCCTGAATATTCATCCGGCCCTCCTGCCGGCATTTAAAGGGGCGCATGCGATCAAAGATGCTTTTGAGCACGGGGTGAAGGTGACAGGCGTGACCGTGCATCTGGTGGATGAAGAGGTTGATCATGGAATGATCCTTGCGCAGGTCCCGGTCGAGGTGAGCCCCAAAGATACGCGGCAAAGCCTTGAGGCGCGCATTCATAAGGCGGAGCACATTCTTTATCCCAAAGTTATTGCGCTTTTTACAGCCGGAAAAATAAAAACAAAGGGGCCTGCGGGTGCTGTCTGAACGGGCCATGATCACGATTATCGGGCGCATGAAGAAAGCGGCTGAAGCGTGGCCGGACCCCTCGGTGACGCTCGTCGGGAAGAAGTGGAAGAGCCCGTATCTGGTCCTGATCTCATGCCTGCTTAGTTTGCGCACGAAAGACGCAACAACACTGCCTGCGGCGACGCGGTTATTTAAGCTTGCCGATACACCAAAGGCTATGGTAAAGTTGTCCGCTGCCGTGATCGAAAAAGTGATTTTTCCGGTCGGTTTTTATAAAACCAAAGCACGGCGGATCATAGATATCTCAAAAGATCTTTTAAAACGTTTTCAAGGCCGCGTTCCCGGCACGCTCGAAGAGCTTTTAACATTTAACGGCGTCGGGCGTAAGACGGCGAACCTGGTATTGGTCGAGGGCTTTGGGTTGCCCGGGATCTGCGTGGATACGCACGTGCATCGGATCACGAACCGGTTGGGATATGTCCGGACCGCCTCGCCGGAAAAGACCGAAATGGCGTTGCGCGCGACGTTGCCCCCGGCGCTGTGGAAAGATATTAACTGGATCCTTGTTTTGTGGGGGCAGAATGTATGCCGCCCGGTATCCCCCTGGTGCAGCGCGTGCGTGGCCCGGGATATGTGCCTGAAGACAGGCGTTCAACAACACAGGTAAGCGTTATGGTGACCGGTCAGTTTTTTGCGTATTTATCGGATCTTTTGGGCCGCAGGGTTATTGCTTCCGACGGGAACGTTGTCGGCAAGTTCTATGATTTTGCCATGAATTTGAACAATGATATTTATCCGCGCGCCAAGGGGATCATTGTTTGCCGCGGGTTGTTTGTCCGTGCGTATGCCGAGATCCCCATGACGGAGTTTGCGGGGTTCCGGGATAATGTTATTCATATCAAATGCGCCAGCGCTGCGGTTTCCTTCCAGAAGGACAAGATCAACTGTGAATTCGGCTTGCGGCGCGATATTCTGGACCAGCAGATCGTGGATGTCGAGAATCGCAAGGTTGTGCGCGTGAACGATGTGCATCTGCTCAAGGTGGACAGCCAATTCCACGTGGCGCACGTGGACGTCGGGTTACGCGCGCTGGTGACGCGGTTGGATATCGGGCCGTTCGTGGATGCGATCGTTCGCGCGGTACGCCCGAAGGCGGAATATCTGACCGCGGAAGAGCTTATTTCCTGGAAGAACGCCCAGGTGTTGACGCTCGGTAATCAGAAGAATGTTTTGAAGCTGGATGTGGTCCGTGCCAAATTCGCCAAGATCCCGCCGGTAGCGCTCGCGGACATGATGCGGGACCTGGATATCTTCGAACAGGCGTCGCTTTTTCGCACGCTGCCTTTTGATGTTCAGTTGAAAGTCTTCACGGATATGATCCCCGACGACAAGGCCAATATGGTCGGCCAGCTTGAGGATCGTGAGCTGGTCCAGATCATTTCAAATATCCCCTCGGATGAAGCGGCGGACTTTCTCATGAGCATCCCGAAAGACCGTGTGCAGCAGCTCATGAGGCTCATGGAAACAAAGGCCTCGAAAAGGCTTCGGACGCTGTTGGGCTTTCGAAAGAATTCCGCCGGCGGGCTGATGGCCACGGAATATTTATCCCTGAACAGTGCCGCGACGGTTGAAGATGCTATTAACAAGGTCAAGGCGAGCGTCGACCATCCCGGCAGCCTGACGACCATTTATATTGTGGATGAGGCCGGGAAATATCTCGGTACCACCACCATCCGCCGTTTTATCAATGAGCCGCTGGACCGCTTGATCCTGACGACCTGCCATCCGCAGAAGGTTTTCGTGCATACGGATGACGGCATGGAAAAGATCGCGCTGTTGATCGAGCAGTATAAATATTCCGCGATCCCGGTCTTGGATGATGCCGGTGTTTTGGTCGGGTCTATCACGGTGGACGATGTGATGGAAGCGCTGATCTCGCTCGCATGGGGGAAATATAAGGACCAGCTATGAACATTATTGAAAAAGTTAAGCAGAATCCGTACGTTGTGAATTTTCTCCTGTTCCTGGCGATCTTGGGGCCAGGGATCGTGACCGGAAGCGTGGATAATGACGCCGGCGGCATTACAACGTATTCTGTGGCGGGCGCGATCTACGGGTATAACCTGCT
Source organism: Candidatus Omnitrophota bacterium (assembly GCA_015234065.1). Taxonomy (GTDB): domain Bacteria; phylum Omnitrophota; class Gorgyraeia; order Zapsychrales; family Fredricksoniimonadaceae; genus JADFWS01. Next base: position 1,702 of record JADFWS010000111.1, on the reverse strand, counting down.
ATGGACGCTGGTCCCTTCTTTTATTGCCCTGCTTGTTGTTCAGGAAATGAACCTGCGTATGGGGGTTATTACCGGTAAAGGGTTGGCGGACCTGATCCGTGAGAATTTTGGCGTTAAGATCACGGCGTTTATTTTTCTGGGCCTGATCGTTGCGGATATCGGCAATACGGCGACGGAATTTGCCGGTGTTGCGGGCAGTATGTCGATCTTTGGCGTGACCAAATATATTTCAGTCCCTTTGACCGCGCTTGCGGTATGGATCCTGGCCACGAAAGGGAATTACAAGATCGCGGAAAGGATCTTTCTGTTCTTTAGCTTCTGCCTGCTGTTCTATATTATTTCCGCCGTCATGGCCAAGCCGGATTGGCGCGAGGTCGGGCATGCGTGTTTTCACCCCCAGGCGAAAATGGATGGTGAGTATTTGAGTGTTGTCCTGGGGATCATCGGCACGACGATCGCGCCCTGGATGCAGTTTTATATGCAATCGGCGGTCATTGAAAAAGGTATTACGATCAAGCAGTACAAGTTTGCGTTGCTGGATGTGGTCATCGGCTGCACCGCGACCGTGGTCGTGGCGTTCTTTATTATTGTGGCGTGTGCGGCGACATTGAATAAGAATGGTGTCACCATTAATGAAGCGAGCGATGCGGCCATGGCGCTGAAGCCTTTTGCCGGCGCGTTGGCTTCGCAGGTGTTTGCGTTCGGGCTTTTTATCGCGTCGGCTTTTTCTGCCACGATCCTGCCGCTTGCGACCGCGTTTTATGTGTGCGAAGCGTTCGGGTTTGAAGCCGGGATCGATAAGCGCATGGATGAAGCGCCCCAGTTCTACTGGCTTTTCGGGAGCATTATTACGATCGCTGTTATTATCATCCTGTGGCCGAATGCCCCGCTTATTGCGATCACGATCTGGACGCAGGTCATCAATGCCATGCTGTTGCCGGTCGTCCTCATTTCCATGATCTACATGGTGAACAGCCCATATATTATGGGTGAGTATGTGAATAACAGGTTTCAGAACTTTGTTGGCTGGACCACAACGGTTATTCTTATTATTTTGACGATCATGATGATCCTCACTCCGGTGGTGCCGTTCGTTCGGAGAATATTGCATATGGGGGCCTGAAGCCCTGGGTTTGGATTGATTGACGTGCTGCCCTCCCTGTGCTAATATACCGCACTCTTTTAGGGAAATAGTTGCCCTGTTGGTACGAAAGGGTGTAACAGAATGAATTTTAATGATGGATAGCCGTTTTGACGGTTATTCGAGAGGTGGGTGAATTATCTAATGGTCGAAGTACGCGTCAATGATAAAAACAGCTTCGAAAAGGCCCTGCGTATTTTCAAGAAGCAGTGTCAGCGCGACGGTTTCCTGGTCGAGCTTAAGGAGCGACGTTTTTATTGCAAACCTTCTGAGAAAAAGCGCAAGAAGGGCACGAGATAAAAATTGTTTTAAATGTTTATATACGCCGCCCGGGTTTTCCGGGCGGCGTTCTTCTTTAATAAGACGAGATAGACGTCGGACAAAGAATCTGGTTCTTATGGCGCAAATATTATTGTTGAATCCTTCCTCGCATCATTGTGTCGGAGCCACGGCTGTTTCGCTGGCGGTCCCTCCATTTGGGTTGGCGTTCTTGGCCGCTGCGCTGGAAGCTGCGGGACATGGCATTCAGATCGTGGATGCGAACGTGGAGCTGTTGGACCC
>JADFWS010000110.1 GCA_015234065.1 Candidatus Omnitrophota bacterium | reverse complement strand
CGCCTGCAAATGAGTATACGCAGGCATGATCACATCCGCATTTTTATCTGCAAATGTGATGATCGAATGCTGCAGCGCGCCAATAAGCTGAACGGTCATCTCCAGATGGTCGAGCGTATACAGCCGCACATCCGTCACAACCTGATCGTTGCGGGAACGGGCGGTGTGAAGCCTGTCCGCCGCGGAACCAATGAGCTTCTTTAATTTGACCTGAATATCCGTATGAACATCTTCCGACGCGGGGTCCCATTGATACTGCCCCTTGCGGACATGGTCCGCGAGCGTATTCAGCCCCTGGACAAGCGCCGAAGCGTCTTTCTTGGAAATGATCCCCTGCTCGCCGAGCATTTGCGCGTGGGCAATGCTGCCAAGGCAGTCATAGAGCGCCAACTTGGAGTCATAGCTGATACTAAAGGTAAACTTCTCCGCGAGCTTGTTCAGTTCGCCCGAAAACCGGGAACCCCAGAGCTTAGCCATATGAACTCCTTGTAAACCTGTTACGAATGCTTCTGGAATGGAACGGTCCAGAGCTTGATGAATCCCTCTGCGAGCGACTGATCGAACGTGTCGCCCTTGCCATACGTCGCCATCTTTTCACTATAACGCGAATACGGGGACTTGCGGCCAACGACCATCGCGTGCCCCTTGTACAGCTTGATCCGGACAGTGCCGGTCGTATTCTTGTGATACTCATTGAAGAACGCGTCCATTTGAGCCTTGAGCGGCGTCCACCACAAACCATTATACGTCAATTCCGCGTATTTCTGGGAAAGGATCTCCTTGAAGCGCAGTGAATCACGGTCCAGCACCAAAGACTCGATCTCACGGATACCCAAATGCAAAATAGTACCTGCAGGATTCTCATACAACTCACGTGATTTGATCCCGACCAAACGATTTTCGATCATATCCACACGCCCCACGCCATTCCTGCCCGCGATCTTATTCAATTCCAGCACCAACGCCAGCGGCTTCATGTTCTGCCCATTAACGCCCGTCGGGAGGCCCTTCACAAAGTCGATCTCGACATATTCCGGTTTATTGGGCGCCTTTTCGGGCGCGACGGTCATATAAAAAATATCCGTCGGCGGCTCGACCATGGGATCTTCCAAAACACCGCTCTCCATGGCCCGGCCGTACACATTCGTATCAATGCTGTAGGGCTTTTTCTTCGACGCATCCACAGGAACGCCCTTGGATTTGGCGTAATCGATCTCCTCGTCGCGCGACTTGAATTCCCATACGCGAACAGGCGCAAGCACTTCCATCTTCGGTTCCATTAAACGATACGTCACTTCAAAACGGACCTGGTCATTGCCTTTACCCGTGCATCCGTGAACAAGGCCGTCCGCTTTTTCTTTGCGCGCGATCAGCACCTGATGATGCGCGATCAACGGGCGCGACAGCGCGCAGGCCAGATTATATTTACCTTCGTATAGCGCACCAGCCTTCAACGCCGGGAATGCATACTCTTCGATCAGCTCCTGCTGTAAATTCAGGCAATACACTTTGGCAGCCCCGGACTTGATCGCCTTGGCCTTAACCTTTTCAAAATCATCACCCTGCCCGACATCGCCAATCACCGCAATGATCTCATAACCGCGGTCTTTCAGCCACGGAATGATACATGACGTGTCAAGCCCGCCCGAATATGCCAAAACAACCTTTTTCATAGAAGCTCTCCCCGGATTACAGATGTTTAAATGTATACAAAAAGATCATGATCGCCTTTTGCACATGCAGGCGGTTCTCCGCCTCATCAAAAATGACCGAATGTGGCCCGTCGATCACATCTTCGGCCACTTCCTGGCCACGGTGCGCCGGAAGGCAATGCATAAAAATATAATTCTTGTCGGCAAGGGCAGCCAAAGCGGCATCGACCTGAAACCCGGCAAAATCTTTCAAACGTTTTTGCGATTCTTCTTCCTGGCCCATACTGACCCAGGTGTCCGTATAAACAACCTGCGCCCCTGAAACAGCCTCACGGGGATCATGCGTAAGAACAATCTTGGACCCCGTCATTCTGGCACATTCCTGGGCCAAGGCCACATACTCTGCGTTCGCCTCATACCCTTTGGGCGTCGCCACTGAAATATGCATCCCGACCCGCGACGCCGCAAGCAACAGGGAATTCACCATGTTATTCCCATCGCCGACATACGCCATCCGGACATCTTTCAACCTGCCGAACCTCTCCTGAACGGTCACAAGATCCGCGAGCGCCTGACAAGGATGCGAAAGATCCGACAAGGCATTAATCACAGGCACTGTCGCATATTTAGCCAGATCAAGAATATCCTGATGCTTGTACACACGCGCCACGATCCCATTCACATAGCGCGATAATGTCTTAGCCACATCCGCAGTCGGCTCACGCTTCCCAAGGCTGATATCGTCGGGGCTTAAATAAATAACATTGCCACCGAGCTGGTGGATCCCGGTTTCAAACGACACCCGTGTGCGATTGGAAGGCTTCTGGAATATGAGCGTCAGGGATTTACCTTTAAGATAATCCGACCCGTGACGAGGATTATGCTTCACCTGCTTTGCCAGATTCAAGATGTTCTGAACTTCCTGAACCGAATAATCCTTAAGACAGATAAAATCTCTTTTCATAAATTTATTCCCCCGGGGCCTTACGCCACACTCTTTTCGATCGCTTTTTCGATGATCGCAATTGCCCGATCAACCTGCTTGCGTGTCACATTCAGCGCAGGCATGATCCTGAGGATCTTTCCCTGCGTACAATTAATGATCAAGCCATTCTTCAGGCATTCATCAAATACGGGCTTCCCGTCGATCGAGAGCTCAACCCCGACCATAAGCCCGAGGCCCCGCACCTCAACAATCGCCGGAAATCTCGCTTTAAGGGCATGCAACGCATCCATAAGATACGCCCCCATGCTCCGGGCGTTCTTAAGCATCTTGTCCTTATGGATCGCTTCAAAAACACCCAGCGCCGCCTTTGTGACAAGCGGGCTCCCGCCAAACGTCGAGCCGTGCATTCCTGGCTGAAAAAGCTCGGCCAGATGCCTTCCGGCAAGCATGGCGCCGATCGGCAACCCGCCGCCAAGGCCTTTAGCCATGGTCATCATATCCGGCACGATCCCGTAATGCTTGAATGCGAACATCTCTCCCGTGCGCCCCAAACCAGTCTGAACCTCGTCAACAATAAGCAAAAGATCTTTCGCATCACACAGGGTTCTCAGCGCCGTCACATATTCCGGTGTGGCAATATTGACCCCGCCCTCTCCCTGAACGAGCTCCAACATGATCGCCACCGTCTGCCCTGTGACCACTGCCTTAACCGCTTCAATATCATTGAACGGCACTATCTTAAACCCTGGCAGGACCGGCTGAAACTTCTCGTGATGCTTCGGCTGCCCTGTCGCGGCCAGCGCACCCATCGTCCGGCCATGAAAAGAGCTCGCCGTCGTAATGATCTCGAAACGCTTGCCCTGCCCATAGATCCGGCTCAGCTTGATCGCCGCCTCATTCGCCTCGGCGCCGCTGTTCCCAAAGAATATCTTCCCGTCAAACGCATTGCGGACGATCTCTTTGGCCAATTTCGCCTGATTAACTCCAAAGAAATTATTCGACAAATGGATCACCTTGCCCACCTGGTCCCGGACCGCCGCCTGCACTTTAGGATGGCAATGCCCGACGTTCGAAACGCCCCAGCCCGGAAAGAAATCCAGATACTTCTTTCCGTCGATATCTGTCAGCACGCTGCCTTTGCCCTTCACAAAAACAATCGGCACCCGCGCATAAGAGGCGAAAATGAACTGGTCGTAATATTCAAAAACTTCTTTTTTTGTCATAAGAAAAAATCCCCCGACAGCGGCATTTCATCGTCGAGGGCTCCTCAGGATTACTTTACTTTAGAACGATCTGCGTTCCGACACCGGTATCTGTAAAGATCTCAAGTAATAACGCCCGATCCAACCGGGCATCAATAATATGCGCCTTGGGGATCCCTCCGGTCAGTGCCTCAATGCACGAATCCACCTTGGGGATCATGCCGCCGGAAATAACACCCTCTTTCTTGAGCTTTTCGATCTCAGCAATCGTCAGCGTCGAATACAATGAAGCCGGATCTCCGGGGTCCTTCATGACACCCGGGACATTCGTGAGCAAAACAAACTTTTCAGCACGCATGGATGCCGCGATCGCACTCGCCACTTCATCAGCATTCACATTGTGCGGTTGCATTTGAACGCTGACGCCCAGCGGCGCCACCACGGTAATGCGCCCCTGGCGTGAATGGCGCGCCAACACCTTGAACTCTATATTTGTGATCGTCCCGACGTAGCCCAGATCGCGGTCCGACTGTTTCTTTTCAACGTAAACGATATTCTCATGCCCTTTTAAGCCCGTAACATCGCCTTTAAGGGCCTTGATCTCTGCCACGATCTGATCGTTGATCTCATCGAGCTCCTTGATCACAACCTCAAGGGTCTTTTCATCAGTGACCCGGATGCCATGATGAAACTCTGGCGTAATACCCAATTCCTTGAGTCGATTTGAAATATTGGGCCCGCCACCATGCACCAGAATGATCCGGATGCCGACATAGCTCAGGAAAACGATATCTTGCAAAACACGACGCCGAATCACATCATCATGCAAGATGCTCCCGCCATACTTGATGACAAAGACCTTGCGGCGATACTGGTGAATATACGGAAGAGCCTCGACGAGGACTCCGGCTTTTCTAATTATATTTTCCATTGATATTGATATACCCGTGTGTCAGATCGCATGAAAACACAGTCGCCACCTCGGGCCCAATCCCGAGATCGGCATTGATCGTAATATGATTTCTTTTAACGGAAAACGTGATCTTCATCGTTTTTTCCGACACCCCCGCGAATCCACACGCTCCGACGGCAGCTGCCACACGCCCCCAATTGGGATTATCCGTATAATCCGCCGTCTTAACGAGATTGGAATTAGCGATCTTCATGGCCGCCTCTTTAGCCTGCTTGCGGGTTTTAGCACCGGTCACATTGATCTCAAAGAATCG
>JADFWS010000010.1 GCA_015234065.1 Candidatus Omnitrophota bacterium | reverse complement strand
GGGAACGCCTGGGAACAGACCACCGTGTCCGCCGGGAATTCCTTAAAAAGCTTCTCGAGCTTCTTGTGGCTCGACTTGTTGAGAAAACGCCTGAGATTAGCGGAACGCTTAACAACTTTAGGATTATCATACATGTAATCCCAGACCTTCGGCGTGTGACGGATGATCCCCATGTACGCCGCGTTCACCACCGCCTCAAGCAGCGGATAATTATACCCGAACCCGTTCACGCTCATGACTTCGGCATCAGGTAAAACTCTTTTAATGGATTTTGAAATAGCCATGGTCGCCTGCCGGTGGCCGGAAACCTTGGAAATATACATGAGGCTGATCTTGCGGTGTGTCATACGATTTCAATATCGGCCAGGACTGCGCCGATGGGCGCCACAGCGCCCTCCTTGATATGAATTTTCTCTAGACGCCCCTGCACAGGAGCCGGGACATTGAACGAGGCTTTGTCCGTGACAAGCTCAACCACATCATCATCCGGCGTGACCAAGTCTCCCAAAGCCGCGTGCCACGCCGCAATTTCCACCGTATCGATCCCGTCCCCGAGGTCCGGAACGACAATATGCGCCAATTTACCCATAGATCCTTAAAAAACTTTTGCCCATGCGACGGTAAATATCTGCCATATCCGGCGCGTGGCCCCATTCTGCTTTGAGCGATGTCATTCGAACATCCAGCCCGCAGGGCTTCATCACCTGAAAATCCAAGAGATCATTGCTCACATTGACCGCCATACCATGATACGTGACCCAGCGGCTGACGCCAATGCCAATGGATGCGATCTTGCGCGCGCCCACCCAGACACCCCGACGATTGTCGTCACCTGTAGCAACTATACCAAATCCGCGAAGGAAATCAATTGCTACCTCTTCCAATTTGCGCAGGTATTCTTTGAGTTCAATGCCGGCACGTTTAAGATTGATGATCGGGTACAGGACAAGCTGGCCCGGCGCATGCAGCGTCACGTCTCCGCCTCGATCGGACGGCGCCACAACAAAACCCAGGCGTACAAGTTCTTCGCGGGGTGTTAAAAGGCTTTCAGGGGTAAATGTTCGGCCAAGCGTGATGGTCCGGGGATGTTCGCAAAAAATAAGGGTGTCGGCGCCATCGGCAATAACATCCCGGACAAGCCTTTTCTGCCGCGCAACGGCGATCTCATAAGGGATGAGCCCCCAATTCAGGATACGGATCTTTTTCATATAGGGGACAATGCCATAAAAATAGTGACTGGCACCATTTAGCGTAGTTTTTTACAGATCGCCTCAGCCATTTCCTGCGTGCCAACAGCCGTTGGGTCGTTGCGATCCTCTTTAAGGTCGTATGTCACGCGCTGGCCTTCTTTAATAACATCACAAACCGCCTTTTCAAGGCGTGTGGCCGCAGCGCCTTCACCTAAATGGCGCAGCATCATCACCGCGGAAAGGATCGTTGCCGTCGGATTCACCTTATTCTTACCGGCATATTTCGGAGCCGACCCATGAACCGGCTCAAACAGCGCCGCATGAACGCCGATATTGGCGCCTGGCGCGATCCCTAGCCCGCCCACAAGCCCGGCGCAAAGGTCAGATACGATATCGCCATACAGGTTCGGCAGGACCAGAACATCATACAACTCCGGCTTCTGAACGAGCTGCATGCACATGTTATCGACGATCACATCTTCAAACGCCACCTTACCCGCATACTCTTCGGCGATCTTTTGGCCTGTCCGCAAGAAAAGTCCGTCGGTAAACTTCATGATATTCGCCTTGTGCACCAGCGACACCTTTTTACGGCCGTTCTTGACCGCATATTCAAAGGCATGACGAATGATCCTTTCCGAAGCAAAAACAGAAATAGGCTTGATCGAGATCGCAGAATCTTCCCGGACCTGCTTCTTGGAAAGGCTGTTGATCATCCCAATGAGTTTCTTGGCTTCCTCAGAATACAGATCAAACTCAACCCCGGCGTACAAGTCTTCCGTATTCTCACGGAAGATCATGATATCCACCTTCTCATTGACCGCGCGCGTCCCTGGAATAAACTTGGCCGGGCGGACACACGCAAAAAGGTCAAGCTCCTGGCGGAGTTGTACATTGACCGAACGGAACCCCTTGCCGATAGGCGTCTCAATAGGCCCCTTGATCGCAACTTTATTCTTTCTAATGGAATCGATCGCCGCCTGCGGAAGCGGCGTGCCTTCCGTCGGAATAACAGCCGCGCCGACCGTGATTTCTTCCCAGTCGATCGCAACACCTGTGGCATCAACACACTTTTTCATGGCCATAGCCACTTCCGGACCGATACCGTCGCCCGGTAACAGCGTTACTTTAATTCCCATATGTTTCCCTTTGTTATTTTATTTCTTACGAAGGAATTGCTTTAATTCTTCAGGATTCTTGGCATGCGTCAAGGCAACGTCATATGTAATAAGCCCTGCCTCGCAAAGCTCTTTTAAAGAACGGTCCATGGTCTTCATGCCGAATTGATATCCGGTCTGTATCGCCGTGGTCAGCTGCTCGATCGCCTGTTCCCGGATCATATTACGGATCGCGGGTGTTGCCACCATGGTCTCTGTTGCCAGCACCCGGCCCTTACCACTGGCGTGCGGCAGCAGCCTCTGGGAAATAACCCCCTGAAGCGAATTAGCCAGCTGTTGACGGACCTGTTCCTGCTGATGCGGCGGAAACACATCAATAATACGTTCGATCGTTTGAGGGGCATCCGGAGTATGTAGCGTCGCCAGGACCAAATGCCCGGTTTCAGCCGCGGTCAATACCGTTGAAATGGTCTCAAGGTCGCGCATTTCACCAACCACGATCACATCCGGGTCCTGACGCAAACAACGCTTCAGCGCCTCGGCAAACGAATGCGTATCACGATAGACTTCGCGCTGTTTGATAATAGATTTTTTATTGGTATGCAGAAACTCGATCGGGTCTTCGATCGACATGATCATCAGGCGGCGCTCGGTATTCACCAACTGGACCATCGCCGCAAGTGTGGTGGATTTTCCCATACCCGTCGGCCCGGTGACCAGAACAAGCCCGTTCATTTTACGCGCCAGCGTCGATACAACCGGCGGCAGTGTGAGGTCCTCAACGGTCGGAATAAAAAGAGGGATACGGCGGAACGCCGCCTCGACAGAATTGCGCTGCAAATGGACATTCACACGAAAGCGGTCAAGGCCCACCAGAGCCAGCGAAAGATCAAGCTCTTTTTCTTCTTCAAACTGGATTTTTTGGGAATCCGTGATCGCGCCATAGATCATTTTCTTCAACTGATCCTGGTCGAGCGCCGGATAGTCCATCATGGGGACCAACTCTCCGTCGATACGGAGCACGGGAGGCATGGTGTTCGTCAGATGAAGGTCCGAAGCCCCACGGTTAATCGCTATTAAAAGAAGGTCGCGAAGTTCCATATCAAAAGCCTTTCATGCGCCAAAAGCCGCTTAGCGGCCGTTCTTTTCGATCCACGCCTTGATACGTGTAATGCCTTCCGTAATGCGCTCCTGCGAGGTGGAAAAAGTGAGGCGGATCCATCCTTCAGCCCCAAAGCCATCGCCAGGAATAAGCGCCACATTCACATCATTTAAAATACGCTTGGCAATATCCGCGCAAAGGCCGAATTTTGAAAAATCGCAAAACAGATAAAAAGCGCCATCCGGCTTGATATACGTAACGCCCGGGACTTTATCCACCAAAGACATCATCAGGTCGCGGCGCGCTTTAAATTCATCGCGCATCGCCGTGATCCCGGCTTCTGAACCTTTTAACGCCGCGATCGTCGCCTTCTGGCTGATCGAGGTCGGATTCGACGTCGAATGGTCCTGGAGGTTCTTCATGTATCCCATCACTTCCGACGGGCCGGCCGCATACCCGATACGCCATCCGGTCATAGCATAAGCCTTGGAAACACCATTCACCGTGATCGTCTGATCAAAAATATCCTTGCCAAGCGACGCGATGGAAACGAATGGTTCATCCACATATAAAAGCTTTTCATAGATCTCGTCCGAGATCACATAGACGTGATGCTTAACACATATTTCCGCGATCGCTTCGAGTTCTTTTTTGGAATAGATCTTTCCCGTCGGATTTGACGGCGAGTTCAGGATCAGGATCTTGGTGCGTGGATTGATCGCCGCCTGAAGCTGCTGCGGGGTGATCTTGAATCCGGCGTCTTTCGTGGTCTGGATGAAAACAGGCTTTGCCCCTGCGATCTTGACCATTTCCGGATAACTGACCCAGTATGGTGCCGGGATCAAAACCTCTTCTCCGGCGTCACACAGGACCATGACCGCATTAAAAATAGAATGTTTGGCGCCGCAGCCAACCACGATCTGATTGGGCTTATAATCAAGCTTGTTATCGCGTTTGAATTTTTCGCAGATCGCCACGCGAAGGTCTTCCGCGCCGCTGGAGGGTGTATATTTAGTGAAGCCGCCGTTAATAGCTTTAACGGCGGCTTCTTTGATGTAATCAGGAGTGTCAAAATCCGGTTCGCCTGCCGCGAAATTCACCACATCGGCGCCCTGATCTTTTAATTCTTTCGCGCGTGCGGTGATCGCAAGCGTCGTAGACCCCAGGACTTCCTTAATGCGGGAATTCACCTTTAACATAGGCGTTATTCCTTCTTAGCGGATTTCTTGGACTTTGGTTTTTCTTCCTTTGCTTTGGGCTCTGCTTTCTTTGCCGGAGCCTTCTTGGCCTTCTTCTCGTCGACGATCTTGGCGTCTTCAACGCCCTTCTTGCCAGACTTGGGATCAGCCTTTTCCACTGCCTTTTCGACAACAGGGGCCTTTTCCGTAAGCTCCAGGATCGCCATCTCGGCATTATCACCCTGACGATTCGCCCCAAGCTTGATGATACGCGTATAACCACCATGACGATTGACAAAGCGCGGCGCGATCTCGTTAAAGAGCGTGCTGACAATGTTATGGTCGATCAGAATGGAAAATGCGCGGCGCTTGGCGGCAAGCGTATTCTTTTTACCCATCGTAATGATACGGTCGATCAACTTACGCGCCTCAATAGCCTTGGCGCGGGTCGTTGTAATGCGCTCGCTCTTGAAGATCGCGCGCGCCAGGTCTCTCACCGTCGCCATGCGCAGGGTCTGATTACGCCCGAATTTATTTCCAGAAATGCCATGTCTCATGTTACTCGCTCTTCCTTCTTAATTTTTTCATGTCAATTTTCATGCCCAGAGCCAGGCCCATCGCCTTTAAGATCTCCCCGATCTCGGTCAAAGACTTTTTCCCGAAGTTGCGGAAATTCAGCAACTCTTCTTCGGTCTTTTTGACAAGGTCGGAAATAGTCTTGATATTGGCCTCTTTCAGGCAATTGGAACTGCGGACAGAAAGCTCGAGTTCCGAGATCGGCAAACGAAGCTTCGCATAAAGCGACTCTTCCTCGGCGGAGATCTCTTCCTCTTCTTCCTCTTCTTCCGGCAATTGGCCATACGCCACAAAAACATCGAGGTGGCGCTGAAGGATATTCGCCGCATATAACAACGCCTGCTTTGGATCGATCGCGCCATTCGTCGAGATTTCAAGGATCAAACGGTCGTAATCGGTACGCTGCCCGACGCGTGTGTTCTCCGAAAAGAAATTGACTTTCTCGATCGGTGTGAAGATCGAATCGATCGCCACCGTCCCGACCGGAACGCCTTCTTTTTTATTCTGGTCCGCCGGAACATATCCGCGGCCTTTGCAAACTTCGAGCTCCATGTTGAAGTCAACATCCTGTGTCAGTGTGCAAATGTGATGCTCAGGGTTCAGGACTTCGATCGTTTCATCGCAAATAATATCCTTGGCCTTGATCGCGCCCTTCTTCTTGGCCTTGATATAAATGATCTTCGGGGCCTTGAAATGGGAACGGATCACAAGCTCCTTGATATTCAGGATCATGTCCGACACTGTTTCGAGCACGCCCGGGATCGTCGAGAATTCATGATCAACTCCGTCGATACGAATGGACGTTACCGCGCTTCCCTCGATCGACGACAGGAGGATCCTGCGCAGGGAATTCCCCAGCGTCACACCATACCCGCGTTCAAAAGGCTCGGCCACAAACTTGCCATAACGATCCGTATATGTGGACTCGTCGCATTCCAAACGTTTGGGCATCTGAAAATCACGCCATTTAACTCCCATGAGTGGTGCCTCCCTTTAGCTGGCCTTCGAGGTTTCCCTGTCAAAGGCCAAGATTATTATTTCGAATAAAGCTCAATGATGAGCTGTTCATTTAACGGGACAACAATATCTTCACGCGCCGGTATCCGGACAACTTTCCCGGCCATAGCCGCAATATCCGCCTGAAGCCACAAAGGAACAGACCAGCCTTCATTCATTTCCAGGTTCTTTTTCACATACGCGCGGGTCGCTTCTTTCGCGTTAAACGAAACAGCGTCGCCTTCATACACCTGGGCAGATGGGATGTTCACCTTTTTCCCGTTCACACACACCAGCCCATGGTTCACCATCTGACGCGCCTGAGCCCTGGTGATCGCAAAGCCCAGCTGATACACCACATTGTCCAAACGCTTTTCCAGCATCTGAAGCAGGAGCGTACCCGTAACGCCTTTTGTCGCCGACGCTTTCAGGTAATAATTGCGGAACTGCTTTTCCAGAATGCCATAAATACGCTTGGCCTTCTGCTTCTCACGAAGCTGAAGCCCGTAGTTGGAAAGCTTACCGCGCCTGGCGCCATGCTGGCCGGGAGGCGTTTCGCGCTTTTCAAGCGACCACTTTTTCTTGAGGCCTAAATTGACCCCTTCTCTTCTTGATAACCTGCAACGAGGACCTGTATAACGTGCCATGGAATAAAACCCTTTCGATTAAACTAAACTCTGCGCTTCTTCCGGGGACGGCAGCCATTATGCGGGATCGGCGTGACGTCGCGAATAGAAGTAACGGTTAGGCCACCTGCCGCTAACGCGCGGATCGCGGACTCACGGCCTGAGCCGGGCCCCTTGACCAGTACTTCAACGGTCTCAATACCAAGATCCCTGGCGCGTTTAGCCGCCTCTGCCGCCGCAACCTGTGCCGCAAACGGGGTAGACTTCTTTGAACCTGTAAATCCGACAACACCCGGCGTCGCCCATACGATCGTATGGCCCTGACGGTCCGTGATCGTGATGATCGTATTATTGAATGTTGCCTTGATCATCACAAAACCGGTCGTAACGCCTTTAAGTGAACGCTTCTTAGCCTTCGCTTTGCGTGTCGCGGTCTTTGTCTGTTCTGCCTGTTGTTGCTGCGATGCTGCTGGTTTTGTCTCTTTAGCCATGCGTCAAACCTCTTATTCTTCTTTCTTTCTAAGACCGCCGACGGTCGATTTACGCCCCTTACGCGTACGCGCATTGGTACGTGTGCGCTGGCCTCTCGCCGGAAGCCCCTTACGGTGACGCATACCGCGGTACGAACCCATATCCATATGCTGACGAATATTTTGCTGGATCTCGCGGCGCAGGTCGCCCTCGACCGTATAATTCTTCTGAATGAACGCGGTGATCTTCGAGATCTCTTCTTCCGTCAGATCTTTCGCGCGCTTGTTGCGATCGATCCCCGCAGCATCCAGGATCACGCGCGCACGGGTAAGGCCGATGCCGAAAAGATACGGCAGCGATGCCTCAATACGCTTATCATTTGGTAGATCAATACCCAGGAGTCTTGCCATACTTCGTTATCCTTGTCTCTGTTTGTGTTTGGGATTTTCGCAGATCACGCGAACCACACGATTACGCCTGATGATCTTGCATTTCCCGCAAATTCTTTTGACCGATGACTTAACTTTCATGTTACTTATTCCTGTAGGTTATGCGTCCCCTTGAAAGATCATAGGGGGACAGTTCCAATTTCACTTTATCGCCGGGAAGAATACGAATGAAATTCATCCTCATTTTTCCCGAAACATGCGCCAGAACTTTATGCCCGTTATCTAAAGCAACGCGGAACATAGCGTTTGGAAGCGCCTCTTCCACCGTTCCTTCGACTTCGATCAGATCTTCTCTGGCCATAATTCCTTTTATACCTGCGTTAAAACAACCGGGCCGGATTCCGTAACCGCGATCGTATGCTCAAAATGCGCTGACCATTTCTTATCTTTTGTGATCACGGTCCAGCCATCTTCAAGCGTCTTTGTTTCAAACATTCCGGCATTCACCATGGGCTCAATCGCAAGAACCATTCCCGGCTTCAAAACCGGGCCATCATTGGCCGGCCCATAATTCGGGATCTCCGGATCCTCGTGAAGCTCAAGGCCTATCCCATGCCCTACAAAATCCCGAACCACGGAAAAACCCTTGGCCTCGGCGTATTTCTGAATGGCATGCGACACTTCGCCCAGTTTACGCCCGGACCTGGCTTGCTCAATACCCCGCGCCAGCGCCTGACGCGTGACATCCAACAGCTTCTGCGTTGAAGGCGCCAAAGACCCCGCTCCGAGCGTCATGGCCATATCGGAAAAATATTCCCGATAGATGATCCCGATATCAATGCTCACGATATCGCCTTCTTTAACCACGCGCGCTCCCGGAATCCCGTGAACGATCACTTCATTGACCGACACACAGGCACAGGCAGGATATCCACGATATCCCTTGAACGCGGGAAGAACATTGTTCCGCGCGATCAACTCTTCGGCCATGCGGTCAATATCCGCCGTCGTCATTCCAACTTTAAAAGAACGTTTGATCTCTTCGAAGATCCCTGCCAGGATCTTACCGGCATCGCGGAGGATTTTCAGCTCCTCCGGCGATTTGATCCGGATATTAAGACTTTTTTTCATTCAAGATCTTGAGCAGCGCGCCCTTCACATCATCCGCGCCATTATCGGCGTTGATGGCCTTAAGCTTCCCCTGGGCCTTGTAATAATCAATGATCGGCCGGGTGCTCTCATTATAAACGCTCATGCGCTTACGGATCGTTTCTTCATTATCATCCGCACGCTGATAAAGATCGCCGCCACACGTATCGCAAATACCCGCTTTTTTAGAAGGCATATTCGTCAAATGATACAACGCTCCGCAGGCCTTACATACCCGGCGGCCCGTCAGGCGCTTTAACACCACATCCATCGACGCTTCCATATACAGCGCAAAGCCAAGCTCGATCTTATTTTCCTGCATGATCCGGTCTAACTCTTTAGCTTGAGCCGTCGTGCGCGGAAAACCATCGAACATGTAACCCTTCTTATCAGCCACTGTTGCCTTGATCTTACCCTCGATCATGCGGGTCACAACCTCGTCGGGAACAAGCCCGCCGGACTCCACATAACGCTTGATCTCAAGGCCGATCGCCGTGCCGCCCTTGATCTCAAGGCGGATAAGGTCTCCTGTTGAAATATGATGCACGCCAAGCTGATCTTTCAACGCTCCGGCCAATGTGCCCTTACCAGCACCAGGCGCCCCTAAAAGAACGATATTCATCGTCTCCCCCTTAAATGGCCCGACTGCATAAAACCCTCATAATCATGCATCTGCAAATGCGCCTCAACCTGCTTCATGGTATCAAGCATAACACCGACCGTGATCAGAATACCCGTACCGCCGAAGAACGACGCCACCAGATATGGGACCTTTGCCGATGCCATGATCATATCCGGAGAAACAGCAATAAAACAAATAAACAGCGCGCCCACCAGTGTAATGCGTGTCATCACAAAATCAAGATAATCAGCCGTTGCCTTACCAGGACGAACACCGGGAACAAATCCGCCGTGCTTTTTCATGTTCTCTGCCACATCGGTCGGATTAAAAACGATCGCCGTATAAAAATAACAAAAGAACAGAATAAGTGCGCCATACAGCGTGTAATACAGCCAGTGCCCGCGCGCCAGCAATGAGGCAAAACTATGCAATCCCTGGGACGGCAAAAAGCTCGCGATCGTCGCCGGAAATAAAATGATCGACTGCGCAAAGATGATCGCGATAATACCGGACGTGTCCACTTTCAACGGAATAAATGTATTCTGCCCGCCCTGCGCTTTATTGCCGACCATACGCCGAGCATATTGAACCGGGATACGGCGCTGCGCCTGCGTGATCAACGTCGTGGCTAACACAACAAAGACCAGCAAAAAGAACATCACCAGAACCGTGAGCGGCTGCAACTGCGCGCCACCCGCCGTCTTCGGTGACAATAACATCAGCGTCTGTTCAACTGCCGCCGGAGCCGCAGAAAGGATACCCGCTGTAATAATAATCGACATTCCGTTCCCAACGCCCTGCTCCTGAATGCGCTCACCAAGCCACATGATCATGAGCGTGCCTGTTGTCAATGTCAGGACCGTAGTCAGCCTGAAGAGCCAACCCGGACTTTCAACAACCTGGATCCCGCCGAACGCCTGCGGACTTTCAAGCCAAAGAGCGATAAAAAATGATTGTATGAGCGCCAGCACTACGGTGCCGTAACGCGTATACTGATTGATCTTCTGATACCCGGCCTGACCTTCTTTGGAAAGCTTTTCCAATGAAGGAATAACCGCCGTTAACAATTGCATGATGATCGAACTCGAGATATACGGCATTACCCCAAGCGAGAAGATCGTAAGTTTCTCAAGCGAACGCCCAGAGAACATGTTCATGATCGTAAAAACATTGCCGCCACCGGATGTCTGAGCAATGCGCGCAAAAAACCTTCCGAGTGCCACCGCATCAATGCCCGGCGTCGGAACAAAACACCCAAGGCGGTAGATCGCAACAATACCCAGCGTAAAAAGGATCTTTTTACGAAGATCCTCGACCTTGAAACATGTCGCCAGGGCTTTAAAAAATTGTGCGATCATACGTTATTGTTTTTTTGCCTTCTTATCTTTTTTGGCCTGCAACCGCGCTTCGTTACGCGCCGCATCCGCTGCCTTTTTCGGGCGGATCAACAACTCCGTTTTTCCACCGGCTTTGACAATAGCTTCAGCCGCGGTTGTCGAAAAACCATACGCCTTGACCGTCAGCGGTTTCTTGATCTCGCCGCGGAAAAGAATTTTATACACTTTGCGACGGCTGCTGATGAGCTGCGCCTTTTTCAGGGCATCGGCATCTACCACCGTGTTCGCATTAAAAACATTCAGCTGATCCATCTGAACGATCTGGTAAACCGTTCTATCCAATGGCGTAAACCCGAA
Organism: Candidatus Omnitrophota bacterium; assembly: GCA_015234065.1. Lineage (GTDB taxonomy): Bacteria > Omnitrophota > Gorgyraeia > Zapsychrales > Fredricksoniimonadaceae > JADFWS01. Next base: position 15,944 of record JADFWS010000010.1, on the reverse strand, counting down.
CTTCGGAATACGGCGGATAAGACGGCTCTGGCCGCCTTCAGACCCCATGATAATGCCGCGACCCGAACGGGAACGCTGGCCTTTATCGCCGCGGCCAGATTGCTTACCGCTGCCGGATGCCGGGCCGCGCCCGAGAAGCTTTCTTTTACGACGTGAACCTTTGGGAGACTTTAACTCATGAAGAAACATAAAAGACCTTATTTACTTTCTGAAACTTCGATTGTTTTAACCATCTTCAAGCGGCTGAACCCTTCAAATGTCGCCTTAACAACATTCAACGGATTGCTTGAACGGTGAACTTTTGTCAAAATATTCTTGATCCCGGCGCCATCGCAGATCGCCCGAACTGGCCCGCACGCGATAACACCCGTACCTTCAGAAGCCGGCTTTAAGAGAACTTCCGTCGCACACCACTTGCCGATCACCACATGCGGGATCGTTGTGCCATGACGATTGATCGGAACCATCCGCTTCTTGGCCGCATTAAGCGCCTTTTTAATACCAACAGCCACTTCATTGGCCTTGCCCAGTGCGTAACCAGCATTCCCCTTGCCATCACCAACAACGACAAGCGCACTAAAAGACATTTTCGTACCACCCTTGGTGACCTTGGCCACGCGAGCGATGCGAATAACGCTTTCAATAAGACCGCTGGCATCAGCTTCAGGCTTTGTACGCGGCTTCCTGCCACCCTGGCCACGCCCGCCTTGACCACGCCCACCCTGACCGCGACCACCCTGACCGCGACCACCCCTGTCATCCTGAGCCGCCGGCGCTGCAGCAGCCGCTGACTTTTCAAGGTCAGTGGAATATGCCAGTTTCTTGTCTGCCGGCTTTTCAACAGCCTTCATCCCTGGCGTCTGATTCTGTTCAACCTGGTTCTTTTGAGTATTGTCTTCCATACTTATTAGAATTCCAATCCGGCTTTTCTGGCCGCGTCCGCAAATGCCTTGATACGCCCATGATACTGGTACCCGCCGCGGTCAAAGGCAACTTTCTTGATGCCTTTTGCGACAGCTTCCAGAGCAAGCGCTTCTCCAAGAACCTCTGCAGCCTTAATGTTTCCACCATTCTTAATCTTCACCTTAACGTCTTTTGCAAGCGTGGACTTGCCCATCAGAACTTTTTGGGTCGTATCATCAATGATCGACGCCGAAATGTTATTCAGGCTGCGGTGCACACAAAGCCGGGGGCGTTCAGTGGTCCCGACCATATCCTTACGGATACGCTTATGACGAAACTGCCTTTTGACTTCCTTAATATTAGACATATCTCTTACTTGGTTACGGATTTACCCTGTTTACGCTTCACAACTTCACCTGCGTAGCGGATCCCTTTGCCCTTATACGGCTCCGGGGGCTTGATCGCCCGGATCTGGGATGCCACAAGCCCTACGAGGATATTGTCAGTGCCTTCTATTTTAATCTCGGTCGGCTTCGGTGCTGCGATCTTAATGCCGGCAGGAGCCACAAATTCAGCCGGATGGCTAAACCCGAGGTTCATGGTCAGCTTCTGTCCCGTGACCGCTGCACGAAAACCAAGTCCCTGGATTTCAAGATCCTTGGAATGGCCTTTTGTAACACCAACGATCATATTCTTAAGAAGCGCCCTCATCGTCCCATGATTAGCCCTGGCCTGCTTGGTATCATTGTAACGGGAAACGTTCAGCCCCTTCTCATTCTGTTCAACCTTCGTACCATACAGAAGCCCTATGGACAGTTTACCCTTCGGGCCTTCCATGTTGACAGTCGTCGGCGTGATGCTAATCTTAATTTCTTTGGGTAGAGCTAGTGGGATCTTTCCTATTCTCGACATAACACCTTACCAAATGTAGCAGAGGACTTCGCCCCCGATTTTCAATTTACGAGCTTCTTTATCATCGATCACACCCTTAGAGGTGGAGATGACCGCTGTTCCAAGTCCGCTTAAAACGCGCGGGATCGCGTCGCCCTGGGCATATACACGCAGGCCGGACTTTGATACCCGTTTGATCCCGGCAATAGCCGGCTTCTTCTGATCATACTTAAGGTATACCTTAAGCACGCCCTGCTTGTTATCCTTAAGAAGGCGGACATCCTCGATGTACCCATCTTTCTTAAAAATGCCGAGGATCTTCTCAAGCAACTTCGATGCCGGAACATCAACCGTTTCCTTGCGCACCGCAAGGGCGTTTTTCAGCATGACGAGCATATTTGCAATTGGATCTGAAACTGCCATTGTTATAAACCTCTCTGATTACGTTGCTTTCTTAATCCTGCCCTGCTATTACCAGCTGGCCTTCTTGACGCCCGGGATCTCGCCCTTCCACGCCAATTCACGGAAACACAAACGGCAGATACCAAACCGGCGCAGAAACGCCCTGGGGCGTCCGCACAATTGGCAGCGGTTATGCGCTCTCGTCGAAAATTTCGGTGTTTTTGCCGCTTTAAGTCTTAATGCTTTTTTCGCCATACATCCTTTTCCTTATTTCACGAAAGGCACGCCAAGAAGACGTAGCATCTCAAGATTCTTCTCCGGATTGCCACCTTTGATCACAAATGTGATATCCATACCCTGGGCACGAAAATCGCGCCTTGTCGGATCGATCTCAGGGAAAATCGACTGCTCGGTAAGCCCCAGCGAATAATTCCCTTCACGATCAAACGACTTCTTTGAAACGCCATTGAAGTCACGGATACGCGGAAGAACAACATTCACCAACCTGTTCATGAATTCATACATGCGCAGACGGCGAAGAGTTACCTTGCATCCAACAGGAAGGCCGATCCTCAAACGAAAATTGGAGATCGCCTTCTTGCAACGGCGGATCGTCGGCTTCTGGCCTGTGATCGCCGCAAGATCCGCTGCCGCGATCTCAAGATTCTTGATGTCATCACGGGCCTCACCAACACCCATATTGACAACGATCTTCTCCAGGCGCGGAACAGCCATGACATTCTTGACCCCGAACTTTTCTTTAAGCGCCGGAGCCACTTCTTTTTGATATTTTTCAAACAATTCCGATTTCACAACAATACCTCTTCAACTTAGATCGTTTCGCCGCTCTTTTTTGCCACACGAACCTTACCGCCGTCCTTAAGGACTTTTGTCAGATAGCGGGTAGGTTTGACAGACTTTGAATCAACCAGCATCACATTGGAAATATGAACCGGACGCTCGACCTCAATGAATCCGCCATTAGGATACTGATCACTCTTCTTGACAGACTTTTTCATGAGATTAATATTCTCAACAACAACCTTCTGGTCTGCCAGGAAAACCTTGATCACTTTTCCTGTCTTCCCTTTATCCTTACCGGTGATCACCATCACCTTATCATCACGCTTGATCCTAAGCATTAGACTACCTCGGGAGCTAAAGAAATTATTTTCATATATTCCATATTACGCAACTCGCGCGCTACAGGCCCAAATACGCGTGTCCCTCTGGGGCTGCCGCCATCATCGATGAGAACAACCGCATTCGTATCAAAACGGACATACGTCCCATCGGTCCTTCTGATCGGAGACTTTGTCCGGACCACAACACCCTTGGCCTTTTCGCCCTTTTTAATAGCGGCATCGGGCGTCGAAGACTTGATGTTAACCCTGACGATATCGCCGATCTGGCCGGAAAGCTTGCCCTTGGCATTAAGAATACCAATCACCGATGCCGTACGAGCCCCGGTATTATCCGCGACCTGGAGAAGTGATTTCATCTGAATCATGCCAGAACCTCATCTTTCCCCTGGGCCTTTTTCACAATGCTCGAAATGGTCCAGCGCTTATCCTTGGAAAGCCTGCGGGTTTCCATGAGGGCGACCACATCCCCGGTATGCGACTCATTCTTTTCATCATGAGCCTTATATCTAGCCGACGCCTTCATCAGCTTGTTATATTGGGCATGACGTGACGTTGTTGTAACTTCGACAACGCGCGTCTTCATCATTTTGTCGCTCACGACCGTTCCGGTCATCGTCTTGCGCTTATTATTTCTGTTTTCCATCGGTCGTCTTTCTTTCGTTAAGAATCGTGAGAACCCGCGCGATCTCCTTTTTCATATTCTGAAAACGGGAAGGCTTCTCCACTTGCCCAAGACGGCTCTGCAACCTCAGATCGAAAAGCTCCTTCTTGAGGAACTTCTCGCGCAGGGCGAGCTCGCTTGAATCCATATTTTTCATTTCCTTCAACTTCATGATATTCTCTCAATCCCTTATTGATGTTGTACGCGGACAATGAACTTTGTCTTGACCGGTAGTTTGAACGCAACAAGGCGCAACAAACTCTTGGCAAACTCTTCCGGAACGCCGCTGATCTCAAAAAGGATACGGCCGCGCTTGATGACCGCGACCCAGTGATCAAGGTCACCTTTTCCCTTACCCATACGGGTTTCCGCCGGCTTCTTGGTAACAGGCTTATGCGGAAACACATTGATCCAGAGCTTACCCGCTCCACGGAGCTTACGCACCATGGCCACGCGGCAGGCTTCAAGATGATTCGCACGGACAAGGCCATTATCGATCGCTTTAAGCCCGTACTCACCAAATGCCAGGCGGTCGCCGGAGCACGCAATGCCACGACACTTGCCTTTCTGATGCTTACGATATTTTACTCTTTTGGGCATGACAGCCATGATTCAAACTCCTCTTATGCTTCTACGCGCTTGGCGTCTTTAATCGTATCGCCTTTATATATCCAAACCTTGACCCCGATACATCCGAAGGTCGTAACCGCCTCTGTGAAACCATAATCAATATCCGCACGGAAGGTCTGCAGCGGGATCTTACCGACATGATACTTTTCACGACGAGCGATCTCGGCGCCGTCCAAACGGCCGGACACAATGATCTTGATCCCTTTGGCACCAGCCTGGATCGTCTGCTCGACCGCGCGCTTCATGGCACGGCGAAACCCGACGCGCTTTTCCATCTGAAATGCGACGTTCTGTGCAACAAGCTGAGCTTCCACCGCCGGATTCTTGATCTCTTTAATATCCACCGCGATCTGCTTGGGGGTGATCTTCGCGAGGTCCAGGCGAAGACGGTCAATATCCGCACCCCTGCGGCCAATGATCACACCCGGTCGCGCAGAGGAAATACGGATCTTGATCTGATCGGCCAAACGCTCGATCTCGACCAAAGAAACCGCACCCTGTACGAACTTTTTACGGATGTACTGGCGGATCTTATAATCTTCTTCAATGTTCTTGGCGTAGTCTTTGTGATCCGCAAACCACATGCTGCGCCAATTCTTGTTGATCCCAATTCTTAATGCGATAGGACTGACTTTCTGGCCCACGTGTCATTACCCCTTGTTAACCTTAATATCCAGTTCGATTGTTATATGCGAGGTCTTCTTCAGGATCTCCGTCGCACGGCCCATCGTGGCAGCACGGAAGCGCTTCCACACAGGACCCTGGTCGGCGATCGCCTTGGAAACCACCAGCTGATCTTCCGTGAAGCCCTTCAACCGGGCATTCGCGATAGCGGAATTCAGCACCTTCTCGATCTTCTCCTTCGTAGGCTTGTTGAGGTACGCAAGCGCTGTAACAGCCGCCGGCACCTTCTGACCACGAATCAGATCGAGGATCATTCTCAATTTTGACGGGGAAACCCGAAAATAACGACCTTTTGCTTGTGCGATCATGATGCTATATCCTTATTTCTTCTGAACGGCTTTTTTAGCCTTGACGCCACCGTGCGCCTTGAATGTTCTCGTCGGAGCAAACTCGCCGAGCTTATACCCAACCATATTTTCGGTCACGAAGACCGGAAGATGCTTCCTGCCATTATGGACCGCGAACGTATATCCCACAAACTCCGGAAGGATCGTTGAACGGCGCGACCACGTCTTAATGGGCTGCTTGACACCTGAGGCAACAACCTTATCAAATTTCTTCTTAAGCGAATCCTGAATATATGGACCTTTAGCAACGGAACGTGTCATTTTTACTTCGTCCTTCTTTTAAGGATATACTTATCCGAATACTTGCCCGGAGTGCGCGTCTTATACCCCTTCGTCGGCTTACCCCAAGGCGTCACAGGATGCGGATTACCCTGAGGCGTTTTACCTTCACCACCACCATGCGGGTGATCGACAGGATTCATAACAACGCCTCGTGACTGCCCGCGCATGCCCTTCCAACGGTTGCGGCCGGCCTTGCCGATCGATTGCGTTTCATGTTCAACAACGCCCAGCTGGCCAATGGTGGCGCGGCAATTGATCGCGACCTGGCGCATCTCACTCGACGGCATCCGAAGGACCGCGTAATCACCTTCTTTAGCCACAAGCTGAGCCGATGTTCCGGCGGAGCGAGCAAACTTCCCGCCTTTTCCAACCTTCAACTCAATATTATGAACGGCTGTCCCCAGCGGGATCTTACCTAAAGGAAGAGCATTCCCCGCCTTAATATCGGCGCTATCAGAATTAGAACTGACCACCACATCGCCATCTTTCAACTCAAGCGGAGCCAGAATATAACTTTTCAGCTTATCGCTTTTATACTCAATGAGCGCAATACGGCACGTACGATTAGGATCATATTCAATGCCCAGGACCGTTGCCGGATCATCAAGGCGGATGCGCTTGAAATCAACAATACGATACATCTGCTTGTGCCCGCCGCCGCGATGACGCGACGTTACGCGGCCATACACATTTCGCCCGCCGGACTTTTTGATCGGCTCAAGCAATGACTTTTCAGGTTTATGCTTTGTCAGCTCGCTGAAATCACAGATCGCCGCATGTCTGACACCAGGTGTTGTCGGTTTAAAACGTTTGATCCCCATGATTACGCAACCTCAATCTTGCTGCCTTCTTTAAGAGTCACGACGGCCTTTTTCCAGTCCGACTTATAGCCGTACTGCATACGCACGCGTTTTCTCTTGCCTGGCACATTAGTGACATTAACGGCCTGAACCTTCACCTTATAAATCTCTTCAACCGCTTTCTTGATCTCTGTCTTGGTCGCGGGTGTCGCCACACGAAAAATATACTGGCGATCCTTTTCGATCATGGCGCCTTTTTCGGTGCGAAGAAGCGTTTTCAAAATATCGTAGCTGGTCTTCATGTTAATCTCTTCAAAAGTGTTTCCATCGAGGCCTTTGTAGCCAGGACTTTGTTGGTCTTAAGGACATCGTACGCATTCACATCCACCGAACGGACAGTCGCGAAACGCGCCACATTGCGGGAGGCTAACGTAACCTCTTTCGCACAATTATCAAAAAGCGCCAGCACCTTACCGGCCACCTTAAGCGTCTTGAGAATGGCAAGAAAATCTTTTGTCTTGCCGGTCTTTACAACCATCTCATCGATACAAACAAGATTATTATCCTTAAAGCGCGCCTTAAGAGCCTCGCGCAACGCGACCGCCCGGACCTTCTGCGGAAGCGTATAGCTGAAATCGCGCGGATGCGGCCCGAATACGACACCACCATGGCGCATGAGCGGTGAACGGCTGGATCCCTGACGGGCACGGCCTGTCCCCTTCTGACGAAATGGCTTTTTGTTGCCGCCGGAAACCTCAGAACGGATCTTAGTATCCGCCGTCCCCTGGCGCTTGTTAGCCTGATACATAACGATAGCCTGGTGAATAACCGCCTGGTTAACGTCTTTCTCAAACGATACCGGAAGATCAATCGTCCCGGTTTCTTTTCCCTGAATGTTGTACACAGTAAGTTTCGGCATTACTTCCTCGACCTTTATTACTTCTTACCCTTGGCAGCCGCTTTAGCCTGCTTCATCGGGTTCTTCTTATGGATAACAACTTCCTTCTGCTCGTCAAGTGAACGGAACGCCTTTTTCACAGACTTCTCTACAGATACAAGCCCGTTCTTACATCCCGGGACTGCACCCTTAACAAGCACCATATTATTCTCAACATCAACCTGCATCACGCGAAGGTTCTGGACCGTCACCTTATCGTCGCCCATATGGCCGGGCATATTCTTTCCGCGCAAAACGCGACCAGGATACGTATTGGCACCATTGGAACCGATCTGACGATGATGCATGGAACCATGCCCCTCATCGCCGCCATGCCAATTCCAGCGCTTCATACCGCCCTGAAACCCCTTACCGATCGATGTGCCGACAACCGTCACATAATCACCGGGTTTAAACATGTCTGCAAGAAGCTTTTGCCCGAGCTGGTAACCCGCATTATCTGCAGATTTGAATTCCATGATCGTGCGCAGCGGCGGAACATTGACCTTCTTGCACAGCCCAAGGCGCGGCTTGCTGCAACGGGATTCCCTGATCTCGTCGAAACCGATCAACACTTTTTTGGGAGCTTCTTTAAGAGCCACCACATAGCAAGGACCCACTTCGAGAGCCGTCACAGGGACAACGTTACCCTCTTTATCAAAAAACTGAGTCATGCCTATTTTTTTAGCTAACAATCCACTGATCATACGTACAACCGATTCGTTATTGTTTTATTTCCACGTCCACACCGGCAGGGAGGTTCAACTTCCGCAGGGCTTCAACTGTCTTCGAGGTTGGCTCGATGAGGTCTATAAGCCTTTTGTGCGTTGAAAGACCAAACTGCTCTCTGGACTTCTTGTCGATCACCGGAGAACGAAGGACTGTATACAGTTCCTTCTTGGTCGGCAGCGGAACTGGCCCGTGAACCTTGGCCCCGGTCCGTATTGCCGTGTCTACGATCTCTTGCGTAGACTGATCGATCAACCGATGATCATATGCTTTTAATTTAATTCGTATCTTCTGCATGTGACGACTACTTTTCCTTGACGTTATTCAATGATCTCTGTAACGACACCCGCACCGACTGTCTTACCACCTTCACGGACCGCGAAACGAAGCTCTTTCTCGCACGCGACCGGGATCAAAAGTTCAACTGTGAGCTGAACATTATCGCCAGGCATGCACATCTCCACGCCCGCCGGAAGTTCTGCTGTCCCTGTCACGTCCGTTGTACGGAAGTAGAACTGAGGACGATAGCCCTTGAAGAACGGCGTATGACGGCCGCCTTCTTCCTTACTGAGAATATACACCGAGCACTTGAACTTCTTGTGGGGCTTGATCGTGCCAGGCACTGCGAGAACCATGCCGCGTTCGATCTTCTCTTTATCAACACCGCGAAGAAGAAGCCCGACGTTATCGCCCGCGCGGCCTTCATCAAGTTCCTTGCGGAACATTTCAACACCCGTGACCGTGGTCTTGCTGATCTCGGGACGGAGGCCGACGATATCGACATCCTGGCCGACTTTCACAATACCGCGCTCAATACGACCCGTCGCCACCGTACCACGGCCGGAGATCGAGAACACGTCTTCGATCGCCATGGAGAACGGCTTGTCGAGTTCACGCACAGGCATCGGGATCCAGGCATCAACAGCAGCCATAAGATCAATAATACACTTTGCCTTGCCGGTGAAATCTTTCGGATTATTCAGCGCATCGAGAGCGGAACCACGGAGAACCGGGGTATTATCGCCATCGAACTTATATTTTGTCAGAAGATCACGGATTTCCATCTCAACGAGATCGAGCAATTCCGGATCCGCCTGATCGCACTTATTAAGGAACACAACGATACGCGGAACGTTGACCTGGCGTGCCAGAAGAATGTGCTCGCGTGTCTGAGGCATAGCACCATCTGTCGCGGAAACAACGAGGATCGCACCATCCATCTGAGCCGCACCGGTGATCATGTTCTTGATATAGTCGGCGTGACCAGGGCAATCGATATGCGCGTAGTGGCGCGTATCCGTCTGATACTCAAGGTGCGCAATATTGATCGTAACACCGCGTTCCTTCTCTTCGGGCGCATTGTCGATCGAATCATACGCGCGAGCCTGAGCCAAACCTTTTTCAGCAAGGACCATCGTAATGGCTGCTGATAGCGTCGTCTTACCGTGATCAACGTGGCCGATCGTGCCGATGTTCAAATGCGGTTTTGTTCTTTCGAATTTTTCTTTAGCCATAACGACCCTCCCCTTTTATCTTCCTAATTATTTATTTCTTTCTGCTGTTTAAATATTCCTGACGCGCACCGACGATCTTTTCACTGACGTTGTTCGGAACCTGCGCATAATACGACGGCTCCATCGAGAAACTTGCACGCCCCTGTGTTAAAGAACGCAACGCGTTTGCATAATTGAACATCTCGGCCAGCGGAACATCGGCACGGACCGTCTTCACATTGCCCATGCTTCCCAACTCCGTGATCTTCGCGCGACGAGTATTCATATCGCCGATCACAGAACCCATGAACTCTTCCGGAGCTGCAATTTCTACCGCCATGATCGGCTCGGTGAACACTGAATTAGCCTTTGCAAGCGCCTCTTTCAAACCGATCTTGGCCGCTAATTGGAACGCAATATCACTTGAGTCAACGTCGTGGTACGAACCATCGATCAACGCCACCGTAATGTCGGTCACCGGATACCCGGCCAAAATACCATTACGCGCCTGGGTTTCAACACCCGCCTCGATCGACTTAATATATTCACGCGGAATAACACCGCCGAAGATCTCATCCACAAATTGCACGCCTGTTCCCTTAGGAGCTGGCGCGACATTAAAAACAACGTGCCCATACTGACCGCGGCCACCCGACTGCGAAATGAATTTACCGACAACCTTATCCGCTTTACGCGTGATCGTTTCTTTATACGCGACCTGAGGACGCCCGATATTCGCATCCAGATTATGTTCGCGCTTCATACGGTCGATAATGATCTCGAGGTGCAGCTCACCCATGCCGGAAATAATGGTCTGGGACGTTTCATGATCATATTCAACACGCAATGATGGATCTTCATCCAGGAACTTGCGTAAAATAATACCGAGCTTATCCTGGTCGGCCTTAGTCTTAGGCTCAAGCGCCATGGAAACAACCGGCTCAGGAACTCGCATGCTCTCAAGGACGATCGCATCTTTTTCGCGGCAAAGTGTATCACCATTTTTGCTTTCTTTCAAGCCCACAAGCGCAACAATCTCTCCAGCCCCTGCTTTAGTCAGGATCTCCTGCTTATTCGCGTGCATCAAAAGGATCTTGGAAATGCGCTCATTCTTATCCCGATTAGAATTATAAACCTGATCTCCGGAGCTGATCGTGCCGGAATAAATGCGTGTATAAAAAAGTTTTCCAACATACGGGTCAGACGCGACCTTGAAAACAAGCGAAGCCAACGGCTGGTCATCGGCAGGAGTGCAGGAAATAACGTCCTCACTGCGCGGTTTTTTACCCTGTGCCTGACGAACTTCAAGCGGCGAAGGAAGATAATCTGTAACTGCATCAAGGACCATCTGAACGCCGCGATTCTTCAGCGCTGTGCCTGCAAGGACCGGAAGGAACTTGGCCTTCAGAACACCGCGGCGGATCCCCGCCTTGAGCTCTTCGGTCGTGACCGGCTGTTCGTGCAAATACTTTTCCATGATCGGATCATCCGCTTCGGCAACCTTTTCGATCAGAAGATGACGGAATTTGTTCGCCTTCTCCATGAACTGCGCCGGGATCTCGGAAACTTCCATTTCAAGGCCGTCAACATCTTTATAAGTGATGTACTTCATGTTCACAAGGTCAATGATGCCCCTGAACGCATCTTCATGCGCGTCCGGAATATTGATCGGCGCCGCATTCGCGCCAAGGCGGTCATAGATCTGCCCGAGCACGCGCTCAAAATCAGCACCTAAACGATCCACCTTGTTAATGAAAGCAATGCGCGGGACATGATAACGTTCGGCCTGACGCCAAACAGTTTCGGTCTGGGACTGAACACCGGAAGTGGAACAAAGGACAATGACCGCACCGTCGAGAACTTTAAGGGAGCGCTCAACTTCGATCGTAAAATCAACGTGGCCAGGCGTATCAATGATATTGATCTTGAAATGCTTCCAGAATGTGGTGGTATTTGCCGCCACGATCGTGATCCCGCGCTCTTTCTCCTGCTCCATGTAATCTGTGACCGTATTGCCCTCGTCAACAGAGCCGAGCCTGTGAATAACCCCTGTATAATAGAGGATACGCTCGGTCATGGTGGTCTTACCCGCATCAATATGCGCGATGATCCCGATATTTCTGACCTTATCTAAAGTTACCTGCTCACTAGCCATTGATTCTTATTTCTTTCTTTATATATTAATCCAGAATATTTAAATGTTCGATATTACCAGCGGAAATGGCTGAAAGCCTTGTTCGCTTCGGCCATCTTGTGCGTCTCATCACGCTTCTTGATAGCCGCGCCTTCTTGCTTATGTGCGGCAATAAGTTCTTCGGCGAGTTTGCTCATCATCGACTTGCCCTTCTTCTTGCGGGCAAAATCACGAACCCAGCGGAGAGCCAGCGATGTGCCGCGCAGCGGAGCCACATCGACCGGGACTTGATATGTTGCGCCACCCACACGGCGAGCTTTAAGCTCAACCTTGGGACGGACATTATCGATCGCCCTGCTGAAAGCCTTAAGAACAGGCTCTTCCGTGATCTTTTCCTGCATGATGGCAAGCGCCCCATACACGATATTCTCGGCAACCATCTTTTTGCCGGAGATCATGACAACATTAATAAACCGGGACACCAGCTCACTGCTATATTTGGGGTCCGCCATCACCTGGCGTTTTTCAGCACGACGTCTTCTCATAACAAATTACTTCTCTCTTTTGGTTCCGTATTTTGAACGTGACTTCTTCCTCTTTGCCACACCTGACGCATCCAACGTGCCGCGCACCGTATGGTAACGCACACCAGGAAGGTCCTTCACGCGGCCACCGCGAACGAGCACGATCGAGTGCTCCTGAAGGTTATGCCCTTCACCAGGGATGTAAGAGGTAACCTCGACCTTATTCGAAAGACGGACACGCGCGATCTTACGAAGCGCGGAGTTCGGCTTCTTGGGAGTCATCGTCTTGACCTGAACGCACACGCCGCGTTTCTGCGGGCATGAATCCAAAGCAGGCGACTTACTCTTCTTCGCCTTTTGTGTTCTCGACTTTCTGATCAACTGCTGTATTGTCGGCATATTTCACCATTTCTAATTTCTGATACGTGTGGAAGCCCGTCCCTGCCGGAATAAGATGCCCGACGATAACGTTTTCCTTCAAGCCAGAAAGAACGTCAAGCTTACCAGACGAAGCTGCCTCTGTCAAGACCCTTGTTGTTTCTTGGAAACTCGCGGCCGAAATGAAACTCTCCGTCGACAAAGAGACCTTTGTGATCCCCAGAAGGAGCGGAGTGCCCTGAGCCGGCTTCCCTTTTTTCTTCATGACTATTTCGTTCGCTTTGCGGAAATTACTGCGATCGATCTGCTCTCCGACGAGAAAATCCGTATCTCCAGAATCATCGATGCGAACTTTCTTAAGCATTTGCGAAATAATTAATTCTATGTGTTTATCATTGATACGCACACCCTGCAAACGGTACACTTCCTGGACTTCGTTCAGGAGATACTCCTGAAGCGCTTTGTCGCCGGAAACGCGCAAAATATCCTGCGGGACAACGGGCCCTTCCGTGAGCTGCTGGCCTGCAAAAACTTTATCGCCCTTATACACCGTCGGGTGCTTGCCGTGCGGAATGGCATATTCCTTGGCCATACCCGTCGTGCTCTTGACAATGATCGTGCGGTTGCCCTTGCGGTCTTCGCCAAACTCAACCATCCCGTCGATCTCGGAGATAACGGCCGGATCCTTGGGGCGGCGCGCTTCAAAAAGCTCGGCGACACGCGGCAAACCACCCGTGATATCGCGCGTCTTCTGAACACCACGCGGAATTTTTGCGATGAGTGCACCAGCCTCAGTCACTTCCTTGTCGCTCATGAGAATATGCGCGCCGACAGGGATCGAGTAGATACCCGCGACTTCTGTCCCGACCGTAATAACGATCTGCGGATGATATTCCTGCTTGTGCTCGACGACCACGCGCTCCGTGATACCCGTCACCGGGTTCAGCTCGCCGCGCACCGTCACGTCCTCAATAAGGTCTTCGAAATTCACCTGACCTTTGACTTCTGTAATGATCGGGATCGTATACGGATCCCACTTGGCAAAAATGACAGCCTTGTCCACTTCCTGCCCGTCGGCAATGGCAATCGAGGCGCCCTGCGGAAGCTGATAACGCTCGAATTCACGGCCGTACTCATTATTGACCGACACCGCACCATTGCGATTAAGGACAATATACTCGCTGCCCTTTTGCACCACGCGCAATTGATGATATTTTACCGTCCCCTTGTTCTTGGAACGGATAAAGGACTGCTCTACCTGGCCGCTCGCCGTACCACCAATGTGGAACGTTCTCATGGTCAGCTGCGTACCGGGTTCACCGATCGACTGGGCCGCGATAATACCTACCGCTTCGCCGAGCTCAACCAGGCGATGCGACGCGAGGTTGCGGCCGTAACACTTCACGCATGTGCCCTTTTCGGCTTCACACGTAAGAACGCTGCGGATACGGACCTTTTCAATGCCCAGCTGTTCAATAAGGACAGACTTTTCCTCGGTGATCTCTTCGCCGGCGGCCACGATCTTCTGGTCCGTCACGATATCGACAATACTGTCGAGCGCAACGCGGCCCATGATACGCTCCTTCAGCGAAACAACCACTTCGTCACCTTCAATGATCGCCGAAACCGCGATCCCATTTAATGTGCCGCAATCTCTCACGGTCACAACAACTTCCTGCGCCACGTCAACAAGGCGGCGGGTCAGGTACCCGGCGTCGGCTGTTTTAAGCGCCGTATCCGCCAGACCCTTACGGGCACCGTGTGTCGAGATAAAGTATTCCAAAACCGTAAGGCCTTCGCGGAAGCTGGCCGTGATCGGGTTCTCGATGATCTCACCCGACGGCTTTGCCATCAAACCGCGCATACCGGACAGCTGACGGATCTGAAGCTTGGAACCGCGCGCGCCGGAATCGGCCATAATAAACACAGGATTAAACGAATCCATCTTCTTGAACACCATGTCCGAGATCGTTTCCGTCGTGTGCGTCCAAATGTCGATGATCTTGTTATAACGTTCACGGCCGGTGATAATACCTTTATGGTACTGATCCTCGACCTTTTTAACTTCCAATTTGGCATTCGTCAGGACCGTGGCTTTTTCCTTGGGGATCGTCAAGTCCGACATGGCGATCGAAATACCCGCCTCCGTCGCTGAACGGAACCCAAGCGCTTTTAAGCGGTCCAGCAGCTGAACTGTCTCATGCTGGCCCATCTTCTTAAAACAGGACGCGATCACAGCCCCGATCCTCTTTTTATCAAGGACAACGTTCACAAACCCGAGCCCGGGCGGAAGATATTCATTAAGCAGAACACGCCCGACCGTTGTTTCGATCACGCGAGCCTTGCTCTCTTCATCGATCTGAACGAATTTCTTTTCGCCTGCATGCACATCGGCCTTAATGACGGTCGAACTTTTTTCATCACCCCAGACCGGAATATCAATACGTACGCGAACGCGCGTATGAATGTCGATCAGCCCGTCGTTATGGGCCACAATGACCTCGGTGCGATTCGAGAACAGGCGGTTCTCGCCTTCCATGATCTGGCGTTCCTTCGTCAAATAATAAAGGCCGAGCACGATGTCCTGCGTCGGCGACATGATCGGGCGCCCATCCGCAGGAGAGAATAAATTGTTGACCGACAAGAGCTGCAACCGGCATTCCATCTGCGCTTCCAGCGACAGCGGCACGTGGACAGCCATCTGGTCACCATCAAAGTCGGCGTTGAACGCCGTACACACGAGCGGATGAAGCGTGATCGCCTTACCTTCAATAAGGACAGGCTGGAATGCCTGGATCGACAAACGGTGCAGGGTCGGCGCGCGGTTGAGCATGATCGGATGGTCCTTGATGACCTCATCCAGAATATCCCAAACCTCAACGTTCGCGCGTTCCACCATGCGCTTGGCGCCCTTGATCGTATGAACAAATCCACGCTCGCGGAGCTTGCGGATGATGAATGGCTCAAAAAGCTCGAGCGCCATCTTCTTCGGCAAACCGCACTG
>JADFWS010000109.1 GCA_015234065.1 Candidatus Omnitrophota bacterium | reverse complement strand
CAAAGATTCACCACCCCAATTTCTCAAATTACTCCACGACTGATCCTCTAGGCTAATACGTCTCGCACCAATAACTTTCTTTCCTGTCTTAAAAACAAAATATGCATATTCATTCGTATATGAAAAATTCCGCCCTTGAATGCCTCTAGGATTATGGACTATTGTTATGCAGTGCTGTTCACAGCCTGAAAAGATACTTTCTAATAATAATCCCAAACGTGAACATTCATTTTCGTCAATAGCACAAACAAGAACGCCATCGTCTTTTAATAACTTCTGTGCAAGACGCAGCCTGTTCGCCATCATTGAAAGCCACTTGCTGTGACGATAGGTATCATTGCCATCAACATAATTATTGTTATATTTCCAATCTCGGGCACCCGTGTTATACGGTGGGTCGATATAAATAACATCTACCTTTCCCTGATGCGTATAATTCAGAACGCTTAGCGCATGATAATTATCGCCCTCGATAAGAATATGGGTTGGCTGTGTCGGATCAGATGCAATAGCTCGCGACTTAACTTCTTTGAGAACCGGAATACTATTAGCCGCGTTCTGTTCAAATTGCTCCTTAACGCGCTCTTCATTCCAGACAAGACCATACCTTTTACGCTTCTCCAGCGCTTCAAGACGGGCGATCAGCTGTTCTTTACTAAAGTTTTCGTATTTTCCGGACATTAACGGCAACTCTATAACTATTGGTTATGGATACTGCCGCATATTATAAATTATATTTATGATTTGTGTGATAAAACTCACACTGAGAGTGTGTGGCGGTCATACCACTGCTGAATATGATATCAAGCAAGGAGACCGCTATGGCAACACCTTACAGGTTATTAGGAGAGAATATCCGGACACTTCGCAAGCGCGAAGGTCTTTCGCAGGAAAAATTGGCTGAAAAATCAAAGCTGACCCCAAATTTTATCAGCATGATCGAACGCGGAGCCGCGCACCCATCTATCGATAGCATGATAGAAATATCCGCCGCTTTAAATGTCGACTTAGCAGACTTTTTTCTTGAGCAGAAAGAAAAGTCGCCCGCCGAAGCCTCCCGCGAACTCAAACGACTGGTCGACAAAGCGCCTGCTGAAGCGCCGCTGCTGTTAGCGCTTTATCGAACAATAAGAAACTTGCCAATAGCTTAAACTCTTTGGCAATCTTGTCACCCCCTAAAACTCTCATGGGATTATTTTCTCGGAGAGACCCTGCTTCATGTACCTCACGACAGGAAGTCGATCAAACTCATCCTGCGTCATCTCGTGCAAGGGTTTAGTCATCTTTTCGGAATTAACACGAAGATCAGCATGGGAATTGTCTATTGCGTCCTTTGAAATGGAATCCTGTTGAAATAATGTTGGATTTAAGTCCGTTTCAGTGTATACTTTCGTTGGGTCCAGATAATGGTTGACGCGCTCCCTCGTATTAGAGGGGGAGTTAACTAACCAATCTTGGACCTTTTTTTTGTCATAATATCTTAAAAGACCCTCACCCATCCATCCTACGAATGCCGAGTCATAATCTTTACCAAAGTAATTCGTAACGTGCGCGATCTCCCAACCACTGTTCGACTTTTGTAAATAGACAGGAAGAATAACGCTTCTCCCACTTTTATCTTTAACCTCGGTCAAAAATACAAAGTCACTGCCGTTTGATTTTGACTTAAACACCATTACGGGTCGTGACATCTGATCTGGAAGTTGCTTAAACCCATTCACCGTAACATTGTGCTTCCCGGTAGTAGCCTTCTCTAATATACGATTGCCTACAATAATATTGCTGACTTTTGTACCAAGTAATCTAAATATCTGGGGAGATGCCTTAAAACTAAACCACTTCTCCTTACTAATATCTCCTGACAACCATCCATCAACGTGATCGGAGAACCTCTTTTGAATATCTCTTACATCCTCTTGTAACAACGCATGAGCCTCGTTCCATATCTGGTGAAGATCAGATGCCTTGGTCCCTTCTGGTAAATGCAACAGATCCTTTGGATTCCACGATCCAGTTCCGGTTAAAAAGTCTTTGCCCGCCTTTCCAGCCATCTCCGATCCATGCTTTATCAATACAGGGATAACCTTCTTGCCGTAATCTAACGCCTCGGTAGCGTCCTGCGTCGTTGATACGCCCTCCTGACCATTACCGACCTTAAACCCTTCCTGCGCGATCTTGGCGGCGTTCTCCTCACTTGTTCCGTGATATTCCAGTGCCTTTGAGAAATCTTCCGGCGTGGAATACTTCAACGCCTCTTCATGCAATGGTGACATTGCCTGTTGCAACCCAGATGTGTCGCCGTCCTTGCCGTCTTGGACGATGCCGTAATTCTTCTGAACCCACTCCATCGGCGTGATGCCTTGATCCTTCCCTGCGATCACAGCGCGAGCCGCGACCAGTTCGGACGCCTTGCTCTTCTCGTCCTTGGACATCCGGGTAGTTTCCTTTAAAAGTGAATTAACGACCATTTACGCAACAAGCAAAAAAGAGGCAATTCCCCGAAAGGATTTTTGCCCCTTTTATTCAACACCCTCTAACAATAAAAAAATCCAGACTTGGCTCAAAGATGACCCCCTTAAACTCAAGGGGTCAGTAAGCCAATATCTGGATCTTAAAAAACTTGCTGAAGGCTTAGCCTGCTCTAGTTACAGATAGCATCAACAAGATTTCAAATAATAAACCCCAAGTCGCACATCGGAATTAACCGACTCAACTGCGAAGCAAGGGGCGAAGAACAAAAACTTAGGTTAAAAACGTCCCCCTTAACCTTCAGGAGACTATAAGCGCAAATCTGAATACAATTGAAATATACACCGAAAAAGATTTAAATCCAACTCTATTTCAACGACGATAACGCTATTATGCAGTAATGGGCGGCGGGACTTTGAATTTCGGATTCACCTTCTCACTTTTTTCCAGCAAGTCTATCGGATTCTTATGCGAAGGAATGCAAAATGAGAATATCGTCTTGCCATCTGGGTTTGATATCGCGAAATCGCCCATCATAATAATATCCATGCCGATCAATATATCGTAACCATTAAGCAATGCGCCCTCAGTGACCGTAATATCCTGAATACAGACTCGATTGGGCAATCCAATATCGATCACATATTTGCTGACTTCATTGCTCCCGTGCACCCCATGTGTTACCGCAACACCTGTCGGGGCAAGCCCAACACTATCCACAACCTTTTTAGTAATAACTGAATTTGTTGCACCCGTATCCCACAGCGCTTTGAACGGCAAAAACTTTTTGTCTTTATCAGCACAAAGTCCGGCAGGCAGTGCAAGCGCACAATCAGTAATAAGAGCTCGAGCTCTCCCGTTATGAACAACCTTAAAAGCGTGATAGAATGGCTTGGTATTCATTATTGGAAACAAACAACCATCGAAGCGAATTTCTGAACTAAATCGTCTTGATTCTTAACGACCTGCTCGATTAAAAATGTCCCCGGGGCGTAACCTTTTGATGCAGTCTGCAAGGCGAGGTGAATATTATCAAAAATCCCGACAACCTTCTCCCCTACAATAACAACAAACTTATTTTCTTGCTCGGGCAAAAGCGTTTCCCGAATCCGCAAGAAATAATCATACTGTGGCTTTAAAATTAAAGTTTCCATGGCTGATTAAAGTATACCATTATCTAAACTCTGGCAACAAAAAAGATTTCCTCTTGTCCTCGCTAGACAACCCGCCCCATTTTAACCTGCCCGCCATCTCGATACACCCGCTCTCTAGCCGCTTTTACTCGCTCAGCCAGACTATGAACACCGCTCAGAGCAACCTTTTCAGTAAAATCTGCTTCGCTTTTTCCAAGCAATTCTGATGCCTTGAGGCGCTCACGCATAAAAATACCTCCATCTTGCATAATCCGTGTCCAAAACTCCTGTCGTTCCTGCCGCGTCGCGATCTTTGCCATAACCATGCCCTTCTCACGTTCTTTGACCGCCATTAAAATGTCAACATTTGTCAACAGGCGCTGCCCTTGTGATCGAGCCGTCTTTCGCGAATAGCCAGCCTCAATAGCCGCCATAGTCGCATTACCATTGTAATACTGAACAAACCTCTGCTGTTTAACGCTCAGCTGAGTACCCATAGCTAATCCCTGTTAATTAGTCTCACCAAGCCCCAGACCCTGTTGCTTTTTAGCCAAAAGGCTTTTTTTCAACACCTTACTGACCGTTGACCTATCGCAACCTATTGCCCTGCCGATCTCAGCCAATGATAACCCCTGCCCTCTTAGCTCTAACGCTTTTACATGATCCGCCTTGACCG
The DNA here is from genome assembly GCA_015234065.1 of Candidatus Omnitrophota bacterium. Lineage (GTDB taxonomy): Bacteria > Omnitrophota > Gorgyraeia > Zapsychrales > Fredricksoniimonadaceae > JADFWS01. The sequence goes on along the minus strand of JADFWS010000109.1, from coordinate 936 downwards.
GACGCCCCAGCTTTACGCCCTTACTCTTCAAATGATTTAATTTTAATTTGGTCCGTTCCGAAATAATATCCCTTTCAAACTGCGCAACAGCAGAGAACATATGAAATACCAGCTTTCCCGAAGCGGTCGTTGTATCAAATTCTTTTTCCGCATAGCTGACGAAATCAACGCCATACCCTTTAAGGAGATCCATTGTATTGACGAGTTCTTTAACGCTGCGACTAAACCGATCCAGCTTATAAACTAAAATCAGACCAAATTTCCGCTTGCGGGCATCTTCAAGAAGCCGCGTGTATTGAGGTCGGTTTTGCTTCATGGCGCTTTCCCCCTCATCGATATATTCATCAACGATCTCATGCCCTGCTTTCTCACAATACTCTCTTAATACTGGCAACTGTTGTGCCGAGGTTTGATCTTCTGTACTGACACGTGCATAAATAGCAACTGTCTTCATATTGCCACCCTCAATCTGGAGTTAATTTTAAAAAAGTCCCAGTGATCTAGGAGTGGACTTATGCACTTTTCCGCCAAATAAAAGCTCGCCAATCGTGGCAGGCTATGGTCATAAGGCTTTACCGCTGATTCACCAAATATATTTAAACATTTACGTTCAAGCGCGCCTGCCATCGAGGGATCAATTCCCTGAATAAGTAAATGCAAATGAATCCCCTCTCGCTGACCATACTTCTCGCTAAAAACAAAGCAACGCACAAATTTCTTGAAGAATTGCACTTCTCGCGAATTCAGATGCTTTAGAAAACACTTTACCGCGTGGATCGCCCATGCCGTAGTTGCCCGTTTCCTGAAAGTTATAGTCACAAAAACATCCCACTGAAACGAATCCAAAAGCTCTTGATACCCTTTTACCAACTCACGCTCACTTGGCATACCTAACCCTCCCGGGCACACAGTAGTTCAAGACCATTTTGCATGGAA
>JADFWS010000108.1 GCA_015234065.1 Candidatus Omnitrophota bacterium | reverse complement strand
GACCTCATGCTTCTGCTTGTGCGCGAACTGCATTTGCCGTCGATCGACCTCAAACATTTTAAACTGGATGAAACGCTCAAAGACCTTGTGCCGGAAAAACTGGCGCGCCAGTATCAGTTGATCCCGATCGCGGTCATGGGCGAGAGCATGACCGTGGCGCTCGCGGATCCGCTCAATGTGTTCGCGATCGACGACCTGCGCGATCTGACCGGCAAAAGGATCGACGTGGTCATGGGTACGCCGAGCCAGATCCGCGAAACGATCAGCCGGTTCTACGGCGGCGCTGATCAGGGTTCCGTATCCGATATCAGCAAGAACATGGATATGAACGATTTTGAGATCGTGTCCGATGACCGGCGTGATGAGTCCGGGGATTCGGACGCGAGCGAAGAAGCGCCGATCATCCGGATGGTGAACCTGGTGATCAAGGAAGCGCTGCGTCAGCGGGCGTCGGATATTCATATGGAGCCGTCCGAGGGGGATATGCGCGTGCGTTACCGTGTCGACGGGGTTTTGATCGATGTGCTCGAGGTCCCCAGAGAAAGCCAGAGCGCGGTTATTGTCCGCCTGAAGATCATGGCACGGCTCGACATCACGGTCAGCCAGGTCCCGCAGGATGGGCGTTTCAAGATGCGCATGGGCGGCAAGGAAGTGGATTTTCGCGTGTCCATGCTGCCGACATGCCATGGTTCCAAGGTAGTCATGCGCGTCCTGGACAAGGCAAATCTTTCTGTGGGGCTTGAGCATTTGGGTTTCTCTGAGCGTTCGATGCAGCTCATTACCGAGGCGATCGCCAAGCCTTTCGGCATGATCCTGGTGACAGGCCCGACGGGAAGCGGGAAATCGACGTCCTTGTATTCTATTATTAACAAGATGAATACGGTGGACCGGAATATCATCACGATCGAAGACCCGGTGGAATATCTTGTCGACGGGCTGACCCAGATCGAGGCCAGGGCGGATATCGGCCTGACATTCGCGGCCGGGCTTCGCGCGGTCTTGCGCCAGAGCCCGGATATTGTCATGGTCGGCGAAATTCGTGATAATGAGACCGCGGATATCGCGATCAAGGCCTCGTTGACGGGCCAGCTGGTATTTTCCACATTACATACGAACGACGCGGCCGGGGCGCTTACGCGCCTGGTGGACATGGATGTGGAGCCATTTCTCGTGGCGTCGAGCCTGGTCCTGGTCTGTGCGCAGCGGCTTTGCCGGCGCATTTGCCCGCATTGCAAGGTTGAGGTCGATATCCCGGCAGAAGCGCTCGTGCGCCTTGAGGGGAAGATCGATCCTAAAACGAAATTTTATGAAGGCAAAGGTTGTGACCGCTGCCGCCGCACCGGGTATCTCGGGCGCTTCGGCCTTACCGAGATCCTGATGATGGATGACACGATCCGTGAAATGCTTCTGCAGGGCAAGTCGTCGGATGACATCAAGGCGTATGCGCGCGAATACCACGGCATGAAGTCGCTCTGGGATGACGCGCTTGACCGCCTGGCCCAGGGGCAGACGACCGTTGCCGAGGTTTTTCGCGTTTCTTCAGAGGACACATAGGATAATTTTAAGCTTGCCTGTTCCCATAACCAGGCGGACTGATTATAATAGTATCAGGAGGGTGTTATGGCGGCATGTTATTTTGAGCGCCGGCTCATCGGGGAGATTTTGGTTGAGCGCGGGGCGATCAATGCGGACCAGTTAAAGAAGGCCCTTGAGGTTCAGAGGGCTTCGCCGGATGATTTTGTAGGCGAGGTTCTTATGCGCCTCGGGTACGTGACCGAGATCGATATTGTGACGGCGCTGGTCCTTCAGTGCAATCTTCCTTATATCGCGGTCAGCAAGCATCAAGTTGATGCGAGTATTATCCGGCTGATCCCGGTGGACATGGCACGGCGGAACCGGATCATTCCGCTGGATCGCATCGGGAATATCCTCAGTGTTGTCATGCTGAATCCGCTCAATGAGGCCGTGCGTCATGAGGTGGAAACGTTCACCGACTGCCGGATCGCGACATTCATTTCGACGAAAAGCGAGATCGACCTGGCCCTTGCCCGGTTTTATCCCGAGGAGAAGTAATGCCCACATACCGCTATACCGCCAAAGATCAGGACGCGCGGACGATTACCGGCAAGATCGCGGCGAATGACCAGGCTGCGGTGATCGATGAATTGCGCAAACGGCAGCTGATCATTATTGGTATCGATGAGGAAAAGACGCTGTCTTTTTTTTCATCGTCGGCGCCAAAAACAAAACCGATCAAGACCGAAGATGTCATTTTGTTCGCGCGCCAGATGGCGACCATGGTTGACGCCGGCATCCCCATCCTTCAGACCATGGATGCGCTCGAGGAGCAGACCTCTAATCCGTCGTTTAAAAGAGTGCTGAATCAGATCAAAGAAGAGATCCGTTTTGGCTCCGGCCTGTCAGCGGCGTTCTCCAAGCACCCGAAAGTTTTTGATAACCTTTTTGTGAACATGCTGAAAGTCGGTGAAACCGGCGGCGTGCTGACGACGGTGCTTGACCGTGTTTCGTCTTATATGGAAAAGACCGCGAAGTTGAAGCGCAAGGTGACCGGCGCCATGATCTATCCGTCGGTTATTGTTTCCATGGCGTTTTTGATCACGCTGGTCCTGTTGATCAAGGTTGTCCCTACGTTCAAGAATATTTATGATTCCCTGGGCAAAGAGCTTCCGCCCATGACCAAGAGCCTTTTGGATTTCAGCGACGCGGTGCAGAAGCAGTTCCTGCTCTTTGTGATCGGGATCGGGGCCGCGGTCGCCGGGGCCATTGCGTATAAAAAGACGGATGCCGGGGCGTACAGGATCGATGCCATAAAATTGAAACTCCCCGTGTTCGGAGAATTGATCTGCAAGGTCGCGGTCAGCCGTTTCTGCCGGACGCTGGCGGTCTTGATCCAGAGCGGCGTCCCTATTCTCGAGTCGCTCGACATCGTCGGAAAGACGATCGGGAACCGCGTCCTTGAGAAGGTTATTGATGAAGTCATTCAGAGCGTGAAAGAGGGCGAGAGCATTGCCGCGCCGCTGGCGCGCAGCAGTGTGTTCCCGGCCATGGTGACCAAGATGGTTTCGATTGGCGAACAGTCGGGCCAGCTGGACAAGATGCTGGTGAAGGTGGCCGACTTCTTCGACGAGCAGGTTGACGCCGCGGTCGATAGTTTGACCAGCCTTATTGAACCGTTTATTATCGGCTTTCTCGGGATCGTGATCGGATATATTGTCATGGCACTTTTCCTGCCGATCATTAACATGACGCAGGCAATGCAATAAGGGAGACAGGAATGCGACTTTTCAAAGGAATATTTTTAGTGGCCGTGTGTTCTTTGGGCATGCCGGCGGCCTGGGCTGTGCCTGACAGGGCTGTTGAGGTTGCCGCGAACAACCTGGATGAGACGCTCGCCACGCTCAAGCAGAGCGTGGGGGTCCTGTCTGAAACCAATCGCACGCTTGCGGCCAAAAATACGGAACTTCGGATCAGGGTCAAATCGTTGAATACGGATTTTAAGGCAGCACAGGCAGAAGCCGCTCGCCTTGCCGCGCAATTCAATGAGCTCGGGGAGAAATATGAAAAGAAGCAGGCCGGGGTGCGTGCTGTTCAGGAGAGCCTGGCCCATTCGATGGAAGAACTCGTGGCGGTCAACAAAGCGCAGGAGTCCCTGGCCGGCCAGTTGAAGGCTAAAGATACTGAGGCACAGGGCCTTACCGTTCGGGCGAAGGAGCTGGCTGCGGAGATCGCGGCGCTTAAATCAGGGCAGGCGGTTTCCAGTGATGTGGTGCGTCAACGGTTGAATGAGTTGTCGCAGGAAAAAGAAAGAGCGCAGCAGGGCCTTACGGCGTCGACAGCAGCCATGAAAGCGACACGGGATGAGTGGCAGACCATGAATGCGGTCATTAACAATGGCCCCAAACAACTCGAGCCGCTTAAAAAAGAGCAGGAAACGATCAAGGGCCAGATCGGCATGGCGCAGGGCGAGATCGACGGGATTAAGAAGGCCGCGGCTGACGAGAGCGCGCTCATGGCCCAATATTCCGATCAGGAAAAATACAGCCCTGCGCATCTTGAGGCGCTGGAGCGTGAGACGTCGGCCCTTCAGCACGGCGTGGCGGACCTTGATGCTTTGGTGCAGAAAATGAGAGCGGATGCCGAAGCCAAGGCTGTTGACCGGTTGTCACGCGCCGAGATCGAGCGCAAGAAAACAGAGGTCGCGCTGAAGGAGATCGCGGGCCGCAATAAAGTCCTGCGTGCTGATTTTGAGAAACTTCGCAAGGATATGGTCGTCCTGGACAAGAAGCGTACGGCCCTTGAAAAAGAGATTTACACCCCGTCATATTAAAACGTTTCCTCCACTTTCGCCGGATTGACATTGCCTTGGTTTGCGTGTTATAGTTGAACTGGGTCTGATGGCCCCGACCGTGCCTGGCCGAGAGTAAGTAATGCCCTATACTATAAAATCCGGGCGTTATACGCTTAACTCCTGGCAGCGGAATTCAAAGAGTGAAAGGAGGGACGACGTAGTTCAGTTTAATGAATGGATGCGCTGAAGAACGAGGAACAACTAACTGGTATTATACATTACCTACCAACCCTTCCTCCTTGATCACGCATCGTTCTAAACAACCAAACGTTCAGGAGGAATTATGAAAAATAACAAAGGTTTTACACTCGTTGAGATCATGATCGTTGTCGCTATCATCGCTCTTTTGGCCGCTATTGCTATTCCGAACCTCTTAAGGGCCAAGCTTTCTGCCAATGATGCGCTGGCTCAAGGCACACTGCGTTCACTGTCTACAGCTGCTGAAACATACGCCACAGCGAATTCCGGCAGTTACCCTGCTGTTGTTACAGATCTGACTGGCGCTACTCCGCCGTATATTAATAGTAATCCGTGCGGCGCTACTGTTTCCGGTTTTGCTTATGTATGTACGTGGGGTGCTACGGGGTATACGATCGTAGCAACGCCCGGGCAGATCGGTACGTCAGGGACAAAGGCGTTTCAGATCTCGACCGGTGGCGTGTTGCAATAATACGTATCGTGTCTGATGTTTTCAAGGGGGGCTCTTTTGAGCCCCTCTTTTTTTATGCAAATACTTTTGATTTATATTTTTAATACATTTTTTATTTGATATATTATAACTGAAAATCATATGAATCCTATCTTCCAATCTTACCTCAAACCCGGCCTTGACCACAAGCGGCTTTCCTGTGGCAGCGCTCTTCGTCAGCTTCTTTTCCAGAAGCT
>JADFWS010000107.1 GCA_015234065.1 Candidatus Omnitrophota bacterium | reverse complement strand
AGGCGGTCTTAAAAGCGCTCGACAGCTTCGGAAAAGTGGAAGTTGTGTCCCAGCCCAGGGTCATGATGCTCAACAATTCTGTGGCGAATATTCAGGTGGGCGAGACACGCGCGTATGTGGACAGTACGAACATTGAGACGACACAGGGTGGCGGCACCATTACTTCCGCGACGCTCAGTGAGGTGCACGGCGGCGTGACACTGCAGATCCTCGGCAATATTGTGGATGATGAGATATTTTTGAATGTGACACCGGTGGTGAGCACGATCGATGCGATACGCACGATCACGCTTGGTAGCAGCGGCAAACTTGAGGCGCCCGACACGTCGATGAAGTCCATGAGTGCCATGGTGCGGGTCAAAGACGGCACGACCGTTGCGATCGGCGGCTTGATCACGAAAGACCGCAGCGTTACCCGTTCGGGTATTCCTGTTCTTTCGCGTTTGCCTGTACTCGGAAAACTATTTTCTTATGACGTCAGGCATGATGGGCGCACAGAGCTTGTGGTGCTCCTGACGCCAAGGCGGAGCTGAGCGTGGGCCGTTATTGTATTTTTCAGGAGCATGTTTATTACGCAGATGCTTCAGGTTGCGGCTGTGTGCCGCTCGAAGTATTCCTGGCACCCGCATTTGTCAAGGAAGCGTCGGCGCATGTTCTTCTTGGCGGCGTGGCGTTTCAGAAGTTGAAAGTCCCGGACGCGCCGTTGAAGCGTCAGGGCGCTTTTCCGCCGGTTGACCGGGGGGAGGGCGTGCTTACCCGTCATGAGCGTTTGGCGGCGGATACGTATCAGGCCATGAGCGTGCCGGCGTCGTTTGTCCGGCGTATTTATAATGCGTTCAAACCCGGAAGTGTCAAAACATGTGTTCCGTATGCGCTGTCGATACGGGCATTTCTTTTGGCGCGGGGCTGTGCGGGCAACGGGGCATGGTCGGTACTTGACCAGGCCGAAGGCCGCTTTTTTCTGACACTCGTGTATGGTCATGAGGTCGCAGAAACGCGGGAGCTGCCTTTTATTGAACCTGAGCGCGTCCTTGATGAGGTGCGCCGCAGTGAAAAAAGTTTTCTCGACCGGCACGAGGGCATGCTCAAATTTCGGCTGGTCTCGAACAGCCGGGATATGACCGATGCGGCTGCGCGGCTGAGGGCATATTCTTTGGATGACATCACGACGGTAGATGCGCCATTTTTGGGTTTTGAGGCGCTTGAAAAAGCAAAATTCAGCGTCCATTTTTCATTAACAGATCCTGTGCCTCGGCCGGCGATGAAGGCGGTTGTGTTCGGATGCTTGATCGCGTTTGCGGCCATGGCCATAGGTGGGTATAGTCTGTTGCGCCTGGATGCGGCGCATCGGGATGCTGTTTTAAGAGCTGCTCAGTATGCAGAAGCGGCGCAGGTCCGCCAGGAATTTCGGGCGAGGATGCGCGCGACATATCAGGATCAGATCCGTCATTTGTTCAAGCCCAGGTATGGCGATGATCTCGGTGGATTCATATCAGGGCTTCCGTTCGGATGGCATAGCGTGTCGTTAACGTGGAGCCATGATCCGGCAGGGGTTGTCCTGACGGCTGTGGCGTCGGCGGAGCATGCCGGGGTTTGTGACTTTCAAAAGAATACGGATTTTAAGAATGCGCAGGTGGCGCAGAGTGTGGCACAAGGCCGTCCGGCGGTGCGTGTCACGCTTTGTCGGCATGAGCGTGCGCCCGTTATTCCGGAGGAAGGTTCGCCCGAGGCATTAAAAGCCAGGCTCGCCGCATTGCAAGGTTTTAAAACAGGCCTTCAGCAGGCGCTTCGGGACGCGTATCAGAGATTGGCCGATGATATATATGCGCTGGCCCGGTCACAGCGCGCCTCATGCTTGATCGACGCCGGGGACGCTGCGGATGGAAAGGATATGTTCGCACAGGCGCCCCCGTCGATAACATGGGACGGCTTAAAAGAGCTCAGCCTTAAAATAACCTGCTCGCATATTCGCCATCGGGCAATGCTGGCCTCGATCCTGGCCGGCTTTTCTGCTATCGAGCGCGCCCAGCCTTTGTGTGTAAAAAAAGTTTCTCAGGAAAAAGAAGCGTTGGTTATCGACGCTGTCCTTGTCGGGCCGTAAGGCTTTGTACAACGATCATTCGTTGCTGATCCGAGGCTATGGGGCCTTCGCAAAAATCTCACCCTGGCGCATCTCGACGGCCTATATAAATTCATGGCATGAAATTTTGGCATTTATGCTTGCGGCATGGCATACTTTAAGCCTATGATATAAAAAAGAAAAACAACAATTTATAGGCGAGAATATATGAAAAAATATGTCCTTTTGGCTCTTGGCTTTCTGTGTCCGCTCATGGCTGTTTTTGCCGGGCCTTCGATGGCTATTGAACAGCCGGATACGACGTCCGCCGGCCGTTATGAACTGATCGCGGAATTGTTGAACTCGTATGAGCAGGCCCCGGCGGTGTCGTTGCCGGCAGCTGCCCCATCTCCGGCGCCCGTTCCGGCTCCGGCTTTTGTACAGGCGGTGCCGCAGGCTCCTTTGGTGTCAGATTTTGTACGTTCTGTCAAAATGAGCGTTGATCTGCGCACGTCTTTTTCGGTGAATTCACAAGGCCATGCGACATTTTTTCGGGCGAACGGGAATTTGAACGAACGCGATTTTCGTATGTTTTCCCATGATCAGTTGAATAACGGGGTGAACACGTATGATCCGGGGCTTTATTCTCGCCTCCGGCTGGTCATGGACGCGACGGTCAGTCAGGCCGTCAAGATGCATTTGAACGTAACGGCCGACCCGTGGAGCTATACCGGAAAAAGCAAAGAACAGACCATTACGACGTCCTGGGGTGATACGGCGAGGATACGTTATTATAGCTGGGGCAACACCGGATATACGCTCAATCGTATTGTGACGACCGATCGCATCGGCGGATCCTTGATCCTTCCGGAAATGAAAGCTAATGGCGATAAGGTCCGTTCGCTGACAGGAAGCACCTCGATCTGCAATCAATGGGGGCAATGTGATTCATTCAGCATCCCGGATACGAAGCTCAATATGACGTTCCAGCCTATACGGGAATTATGGTTTGATGTGAAGCCGAGCAATGAGTTCGCCATGCGGATCTTCCCGATGGGGTATCAGGAACAGGCGCTGACAACAGATGATCCGCTGCATGTTTCGAACAATAAGATTTACTGGGAAGAAAGCCCCTGGATCCATGACTGGACGCCCGGCCATGTGAATACGCTGGCAACGCCAGAGAATTTCACCAAAGGCTTGTGGGACCGTTCACTTGCATTCGCTGTGCGCGATAGCGACGGGATCCGCTTGACCGCACTGCGCGGGGTGGCGATGTCGATCAATCCGACCGATCAGCTCTCCATGCAGGGGACCGTGGCAACGCCGAAGACTTTGTGGCAGGATTATAATGAGTATACCGCGATCCCGGGCAGTGTGCGAGTCAAGCAGCTTATTGGCGATAAAGCGTATGTCGGCGCGACGGCCAATATGCATTTGGGATATGTTCAGGGCAGTCAGGACGCGGCGAACTATGTGGAAAGTATGGATGCGGCGGCGCTTATCGCCGAGGGCGTGAAGCTGACCGCGCAGGCGAGTGCGTCGACCAGCCGTTATGACATGTTGACGCCGGCATATGAAAGCACGTATCGCGGCGGCGCGTATTACGCCGCGCTCGAGACGTCCACAAATCCGGATGATATGTTACGCAAGGATTATTTCGGCCAGCAGGCGGGCAAGGAACGGAATTTTTACAAGACAAAGCTGTTCGCGGCGCGGATGGATAAGAATTTCGAGTCGAGCCTGGCCAACTATCATGAAACGCGTGATGATACGTATTGGGGCCGACACCTGACGTTCTATCCGTCGATCTATAAGAACATGCCCGGCACTAAGGCGTCTATGGCCGAAGAGGACCTGGAGCCGTTTCGTCTGGGCAATGGTATTGATTACGGCCGCAATGTGGTGGGCTGGCGCGGCGATACGTCGCTTGCGGACGGGTGGGTCAAGGGGATGATGGATGTGCGCCATGTGACGACGGTCGACGGGAAGAATGTCGAGACCGTGGCCCGGACAGAATGGGCGAACAAGACGACCGATAAGCTGACGACCAAGGCCTCGTTATTGTGGCACAGCCTGCCGAATACGCACGCAGGTTCTGACCCGACGTTGACCGATGGCAATACGGGACAGCCGCTGGCCAATGCGGCGGTTCAGGACGGGCGTGATCCGAGTGTCAAAACCGCGTCGCTCGGGGCCAGTTATGACCTGACCGAAAAAGTGGCGGTGAACGGCGCCTGGGAACATACCAATGATTTTACAGTGGCCGCCGGGGATTTTCCGCGCGGGCTTTTTAATGACGCGTTTTATTCCACCTATATTGAGAATGGAAAAACCTATAGTGCGCGTACGCCGTTTTTGTACAACCAGGGGTATTTTCCGCAGGCGCCCTACGCGTATCACGATATTTTTAAGGCCGGCATTCTGTTCAAACCGACAGATGTCTGGAACGTGTATGTGGATTACGCGCGTAATCCTAATAAATTCGCCGGGAACATTGACGACAACATGAATCATGTTGGTATTGAATCAAGTTATGTTCCGACGAAAAGCCTTGGGTTTTTCGCACGGTATACGATGGCTAAAATGTATGATATCGACAGGCTGTATAATGGCGAAGGCCTGCATTATACGACGTATAACAATGTTTTCCTGGAGGCGCGTTACTTGGGCACCAAAGATTCCAAATATTCGCTGCAGTATGGCGTGGGCCCGGCGTATATGGTCAGCGGCATGACCACGATCGACCCGAGGCTGAGTTACTACACGGCGCCTGTCCTGGATACCGAACACAGTATCCGCATGACCTACGAAAAGAAATTCTGATCTTTTGATTTTGTGGTGTGATGCGTAGAAGATCAAGAGCAATAAAAAACCCCCGAAGAAATATCCCGGGGGTTTTTTATGAAAATAGAGACGAAGAAATTACTTCTTCTTCTTTTTTGCAACTTTTTTTACGGGCTTCTTCGCCGCCTTTTTAGTAGCCATGTCGTTTTTTCTCCTTTCCTAATTTTGGATTTGTGTATCCTGATTTAGGTTCCAGATAATGAACGGTTAATTACTTCTTCTTTTTGGTTGCCTTTTTGGCAGGAGCTTTTTTTGTTGCTTTTTTGGAACATTTTGTTGTGCAGCAGGCCATAAGATTTTTCCTTTCCTTAGTATATATAATTCAACCTGAATTAATATTAACATGCCGATG
>JADFWS010000106.1 GCA_015234065.1 Candidatus Omnitrophota bacterium | reverse complement strand
TAAAAGTTGGCTCGTTGACAGGCACTAGGAATCTGGAAGCTACGATCAATATGCTTATTACGGAAGGCAAGGCGCAGGTTTTGTCCAAGCCGCGGTTGGTCGTGGTCAGTGGGAAAGAAGCCACGTTTTTAGTTGGCGGGCAGGTTCCGATCAAGACAACAACAAGCACCGCGTCAACAGCGGCAACGCAAACAAGCACGACGTTCAAGCCGTACGGGATCACGATGTCCGTGACGCCGACGATCCGTGAAGGGAAAGTGGATGTCCTTTTGAATGTCGAGATCAGCGATGTGGATCTGAAGACGATCTCGGGGGATGTGGCGTTTTCGACGAATACGGCACAGACACAGCTTTTTTTGAATGATAAAGAAACCATTGTCCTTGCCGGGTTGATCAAAAAAAATAAAACGGACAGCGTGAATCGGATACCTATTCTTGGAAGCATTCCAGTTCTCGGCGTGTTGTTTCGTCACACGGCGCCGGATAACAAAGATCAGGAAATTGTGATCTCGCTAACACCAACGATCCTGAAAAATAAAAAAGCGGATGAATTTAAAGCCATGCTTCAGGCCCCGGTTGCGCCGGAACAAAAATTGGCAGCCAAGCCGGCAGCACCCAAAGAACAGTCCAAAGCCGCGGGCCAGTCTTTAAACGCGACCGAAGCGGCAGGAAAGAGCGCGCCTGCGGCAATGCCTGTTGTAAAGCCTGTTGTAAAGCCGATGGTACAGCCTCAAGAAGCGCCCAAGCCGGTCGTCAAGCCAGTTGAGCTCAATCCACAGGTCATTACAAAAAATGTAGCCCCTGTTGATGTTCCTGCCGGGTTTGCGGTGTATGCCCAGGCTGTGCAGGCAAAAATTTCATCAGCTATCGCTTATCCCTATGAAGCGCAGGAAAATGGCTGGCAGGGCACGGTTAAGCTTGGGCTTGTTCTCGTCAAGAACGGCACAGTTAAAGATGTTTTTATTAAAGCGTCTTCCGGTTATGATATTTTTGATCAGGATGCCATGAATACGGCGCAGATACTGGCGCCGTTTCCGGCATTTCCGTCGGGTATGGCCGAAGAGCAGGTGTCTTTTACGATCCCGATCGTGTACAGCCTGGACTCTTTCTTAAAAAATGTTGCCAAGCGCTAGGAAGCGTGTTAGATAAGAGGACATGGCTGCCAAGATCATAACGGTTTTTAGCAATAAAGGCGGCGTCGGAAAGACGTTTGTCTGTGTCAATACGGCAACGGCGCTCGCGCTTGCCGGAAAGAAAGTGCTTTTGGTCGACCTTGATTTTCAGGCTGGCCAGGATATGGCGCGGATGCTCAATCTTGCGCCGCAACAGTCGATCGTCGATCTTCTTCCAGAAATAGACAAGATCAATAATCCTGAAACGCTGCGCAGCTATGTCATGCGGCATGCGAGCGGCTTGGATTTTATCACGTCTGTAACGAATACCCGCCAGATCGGCCATATTTCGCCCGATAATATTAAGCCGTTTTTTAAATATGTGATACCGCAGTATGATTTTATTATTGTGGATGTCAGCAAGGCTTTTTCCGAGGTCCTTGTTTCGGTTCTTGATATATCCAACCTGATCCTTCTGGTGGCAACGCCGGATATTCTCGCGGTGTATCAGATCAAGTGGGGCCTTGAGGTCCTGCAGGCGCAGCATTTTCCGCTGAAGATGATGCGCATGGTCCTTAATCGCGCGGAAAGCCATGGTGGCGTTTCCTGGCAGGAAGTGAAGGCGGCTTTGGGATGCGAGATCCTGTCGCGTATTCCTTCCGACGGAAAAGTTGTTGGAAATGCGCTTAATCGCGGGATCCCTTGTGTTATGGATAGTCCGCGTGCCAGAGTAGCGACCGCGTTTTCGGAGCTGGCCGAGACCTTGATCACCGGTAATAATATTTATATTGAAACGACGGAGATCGTCCGGGTTCGCACCACGACACCTGAACAGAAAAAGGCCGAGAATTTTTGGGAAAAATTCGGCATTTCGGAAGGGATGTCTTATGCGCCGAAATTCGCAGCGCCGCGGGAAGAGGACGAGATCGGCCATTTAAAAAAGCGTATCCATGAAAAGCTCATTGAGCGCATGAATTTAAAGACCATGACGCCCGAAGCGTTGGCCGACCCTGAACAAGCGGCGCGTATTAAGAAAGAAGCGGAACGGCTGATTGTTGATCTTATGACCGAAGAGGCGGGCGCTATTGTTTCTTCACATCATGAGCGCGCCAAGATCGTTAAGGATATTTTGAATGAAGCGCTTGGGCTGGGGCCTCTGGAAGAGCTTTTAGCTGACCCTGATGTGACGGACATTATGGTTAACAATAAAGATGAAGTGTATATTGAAAAGAACGGCAAGATCGTCTTGACCGGGCGGAAATTTATTTCGAATCAACAGGTTCGCACGACGATCGAACGTATTATTGCGCCGCTTGGCCGGCGTATTGACGAATCGGTCCCCATGGTCGATGCACGACTGCCTGACGGGTCGCGTATTAACGCTATTATTCCGCCGCTGTCGTTGCGTGGCCCTATGATCACGATCCGTAAATTTGCGCAGGACCGCTATACCGTAGAAGACCTCCTGACACGCTTTCATTCCATGTCTCAGCCTATGGCGGATTTCTTGAACGCCGCGGTCGTGACGCGCAAGAACATGCTTGTATCCGGCGGGACCGGTTCAGGTAAAACAACGTTGTTGAATATCGTTTCCCATTATATTCCTGATGGTGAGCGCATTATTACGATCGAGGATGCGGCTGAGCTTAAGCTGAACAAGTCGCACTGGGCCCGCCTGGAATGCCGCCCGTCGAATATTGAAGGCAAAGGCGGGATCGGGATCCGCGACCTTTTTGTGAATACGCTGCGCATGCGCCCGGATCGCATTATCATCGGTGAGTGCCGCGGCGGAGAAGTGCTCGACATGCTTCAGGCGATGAACACTGGCCACGATGGTTCATTGACGACCATTCACGCGAATTCCACCCGCGATGCGGTTACGCGCATGAACTCGCTTATTTTGTTAAGCGGCCTGGAATTGCCGCTGCGTGCTGTTTATGAAATGATCGCTTCAGCCATTGATATTATCGTTCATGTATCGCGCATGTCAGACGGCACGCGCAAGATCATCCAGATCTCCGAGATCACTGGCCGCATTATTGATGGTATTCCTGAGATCAAAGACATTTTTGTTTTTAAACACAAAGGCCTGGATGAGAATGGCCGTGTTTTGGGAGAATATGTGCCTACCGGTTATGTGCCAGAATGTCTGGAGGAGATCAACCGGCGCGGCATGAACCTTCAGGCTGAAATGTTCTCTCCAGATAAGAGCATTCCCGCCAATCCGTGAAGATCCTGAATAGCACACGTCATGTTGTTTTAGCCGAACAGGCTGTACTTGCGGATAGTTTTTGGCCGCGCCTGAAAGGCCTTTTGGGCCGGCAGGAGATGGGGATCAGCGAGGGGTTGGTTATTACCCGCTGTCAGTCGATCCATATGTTCTTTATGCGTTTTCCTATTGATATTATTTTTGTGGATGCAAAAGATGTTGTTGTCGGTATTGTTCAGAATATACAGCCATTCCAGTTAAGCCCGGTTTTTTGGAAAGCGGACAAAGCCATCGAGCTTCCCGGAGGCGTTATTGCACGCACTCGGACCGCGGAGGGTGACCGCATCACATTTCCATCCTTTCATTGATTATCCGAACGTGCGTGTTATATTGAAAATGTTCAGATTGGACATTTCCCCATGGGCGTAACGTATAAACTAACAGAACAAGTTATTCAACATATCCTTGCGCGCAAGGCGGCGGAGCCGTCTTTAAGCGTCCGTGCGCTTGTTGGGGTTGTTTGGGATGAATGCCAGGTCCGTGTTTCAAAATCCTCGGTCAGCGCTGTTGTTAAAGAGCGGCATTTGAATAATCCTGTTGGCCGCAGGGCGCGGTTTAAGGCGCCAAAGAATTTTAGCATTCCCGTTGAGCGTAAAGAGATCCTACGGGCGCAAATAAGCCCGTTATTGGCAGGGAGCAACGAGTTGGGGGCGGTGGACGTTGTTCCACGCGTTGTGCCGGAAGTACCAGCTGAAGTCGCGCCTGAGCCTGTTCGGGTTGATGCGCTGGAAAAAGACCTAACATTATTACCAGATCCTTGCGCTTTGCCAGAAGATGCGCCGCGGGTGGTTTGGAATGAGCCCGGCGACGTGTTTCCTAACATGGGGATTGTTTTCTTGCTTGCGGCGTTATGGGAGAAAGAACGCGCGCCTCTTTTAGGCGAAGTTTTAGGCCGCGCACTGGGCGTGCCTGCGGATCGTAAAACAGCCGCGCTTTTGGAAACAATATTTTGTGGGCCGGCGCTTGGATGTCAGGCACAGGCAGAAGCAGAGGCTTTAGACCTGCGGGCCCTGGATGTTCTGCTCGAAGGAAAAACAAAGGACAGGATTGAACTTTTATCAAGAGCCTGGCATGCGACTTTTGATGGCCCGGTTCTTCATGCTGAACTTTGGGCGGAGCTTGAAACCATGTCCGGTGAGGCCGCGGGGATCCGTGCGCTTACGACAGACAATAAAGAATTCTTTTTTGATCCGTGGTTTTTGTCGGGAACGCGCACATGTAATTTAAGAAACAGCGCGGCATTATTTCAGGCGATCGATACGGCAAGTGATGTGTTCATTTCCAATATCAGGCCCGTGGCGTTGTGCTCCATTCCCGGCGGAGATATTGATGCAGAAGATTTTCAGGCATGCTGTTCGGTCATGAACGCTTCCGACGGATGGGCCGTGGACAGGCTTGAAATTCTCGGTGGAGACGGTGCGCCTGTTTTTACGACACCGCGCTTTCACGCATGGCCCAGAGGTTTTTTCTGTGTGGAGCGGGCCCATTCGGCGTTGCGCGCGCGCCTTTTGCCTGGCATTTCTTCCGGGACGAGGTCTTTTACAGATCTTTTGTCCGGACACCGTGTTTTGTTTACAGAAGGTTCGGTGACGCTCAAAGCTGGCGGCGTGACATTGCGGACACTGTTGCTTCAGTCAGAAGCGGACGGCAAAGAAGTTGTTATTTTATCAAACATTCATCATAATCATGTTTCTGGTGCGACACTGGCTCGAATGGCTAATATTCGCCTGGGAGGGCAACTATATTCCAACCACAAAAACAGCATTTTAAGCCATTATTTTGTTCAAAATGAGGGATTTAACCATGAAATTAATCAAAGTTTTTATAAAGACGCTCCACTTTCTGAAATAATACGCTGTGTTTCAAGGGTTTTTGAGCAGTTTTGGTTGTCCGCTTATTTACCCGAAGGCTACGCAGCAAAAACCAGCGCGGATATAGGCAAGGTTTTTTATGGGCTTTCCGGGTGGTGTCGCCACACTTCTGAAGCGTTGTTTATTC
>JADFWS010000105.1 GCA_015234065.1 Candidatus Omnitrophota bacterium | reverse complement strand
GCGCAAGGTATCAAACGTATTATCCTTGAATTCCAGCTTGAACACCTGGACAACCTTTTCATACGTATCTTCACTGGAGCGTACGATCACGTCTTCCGGATTCTTGTCAAACTGCTGAATGACCGCGTCCTTCACATTGCCATCCTTCAGCGCCTGGCGTATCTTCTCCGCTGGAATTGCCTTCTTAAAACGGTATTCCTGGACCTGGCCGCCGACAAAATCAATGCCGTACGCCATATCTTTCTTTGTAAAAATAGCATACATACCCGCGGCTGTAACAACAGCGGAAAGGATCAGGAACGCGTACATATATTTCACAAAATTAATATGCGGATGCTTGAGCAAATGGAGCATCTTTAGATTTCTGATGATCCCTTTTTCTACAAGATAATCAAACATCGCACGCGATACATAAACTGCCGTGAACAAACTCGCCAACAAACCAACAAACAGTGTTACCGCAAAACCTTTGATCGGGCCGGATCCAAACTGGAACAACAACGCCGAAGCAATAAGAGATGTTACATGCGAATCAATGATCGCGCTTAAAGCCCGGTCATAACCGCTGGCGATCGACGCCACCAAGGGACGCCCGTTCTCCAGTTCTTCCCGGATACGTTCATTAATAAGGACGTTCGCATCAACCGCCATCCCCAGCGTTAACACGATACCCGCGATACCCGGCAGCGTCAACGCGACCTGAGAACCCGGCAGCATCACATTGATAAAACCCATTGAACCAATGATCATCAGCAAGTTCACGCCCAGCGCCAGTGACGCGATAATGCCCCCGATGCGATAATAAAAGATCATGAATAACAAGACAAACAGCGTCCCAAAAAGGGTCGCTCGAATACCGGCATGGATCGAATCCTTGCCGAGCAGCGGGCCGATCGTGCGCTCTTCCTCAATAATGATCGGAACAGGCAAAGAACCGGAACGCAGCGCCAGCGCCAGGATCGACGCCTCATCGAACGTGAACTGGCCTGTGATCTCAGCGGTGCCTGTCATGATCGGCTCACGGATATTCGGCGCGGAAAGCACCTCATTATCCATGACGATCGCCAGGCGCTCACCGACATGCTTCTGGGTCAGGTCTCCAAAATCTTTAGCGCCCTTGGAATTGAACGTTAGCGAAATACGATTCTGCCCCATCTGGTCAAAATCAACCTTGGCATCCGATACCGCATCTCCCTGGAGGATCGCGGCCTTTTCAATAAGCACAGGCGTGCTATTGTCTCCCTTGGTATATTTCAACTCATAGCCATCTACGGCTTCGCCTTTCAAGGCCTTCTGAAGTTTCTCATTGTCGCTGGCCACCATACGGAATTCCAGGTGCGCCACACGATTGACCATCTGGATCGCTTTATCACGGTCTGTCACGCCGGGAAGCTGAAGCAATATCTGATCCTCTCCCTGACGCTGAAGCAGCGTCTCACCAACGCCGATACTATCAATACGGTTGCGCAGGATCTCCATGGAACGCAGGACCGCGTCCTCTTTGGCCTTACCTTCCAACTTGGCATTGTCCACCTTCAGGATCAAATGCATGCCGCCTTTCAGGTCAAGCCCGAGATTAATGCGTTTTTCGATCGGCCATGAAAAGCCCACACACGCGACAATAACAGCGAGAATAAGAAGGAACTTGTTCAGCAGTGCTTTGCTCATATCTTCCCTTTGTAATTAAACGTTATTCCGACTTCTTGGCCAGTACGAGGACCGCTTCCTTGTCAAACTCGACGCGGCAATTCTCATCAAGCCTGAGTACAACGGTCTTTTCCTTGACCATGACAACCGTTCCATGGATCCCGCCGGCTGTTGTGACCTCATCGTTCTTCTTGAGGCCGTCAACCATGGTCTTGTGCTCCTTCTGTTTTTTCTGCTCAGGCATAAAAACCAGAAGATAAAAAATCCCGCCAACGAGGATCATGGGCACCAATTGCATCAAAAAATTAGACTGACCGGACATAGTATGCCTCTCTGTAATTAAATAAAACTATTCAAATTGGTGCGTAGAGGCTGACCTTGTGCCGGCCCCATAACAGGCAGACATAAAGTTCCCCCTGGACGCGACGCAACCTGTTATTTTGCTTTTTTTGTCTTGTTATACAGCGAGCGGACCGTATCGGTCATCGTTGCGCCGGTCTTTACCCACTTCTCGATCTTCGCCGTATCGAGCTTGTACACAGCGGGTTTCTTTGCCGGGTCATAATGGCCAACGATATCGAGCACTCGGCCGTCACGCGCGGTTTCCTTGGGGATCACGACGATCCGCCAATTGTAATTCTTTTGAGCTGGATCTCCGGCCCTTTGCATTCTGATCATTACCTGCATAACTTCCTGTTACCTTTCTTGTTTGTTGTTCAGCGCGTATGGGCGCATTCGAGCGCCTTTACCTGCGCCATAGCTTTATTAAGAGATTCCTCATATTCTTTCGACGGGTCCGAATCAGCCACAATTCCGGCACCCGATTGAATATACGCTTTCTTCCCCTTGATCAGAAGCGTCCTGATCGTGATACATGTATTCAAATTCTTTGAAAAACTGATATACCCGACACAGCCACCATACGGCCCGCGCTTCGTGGGCTCAAGCGCCTCAATGATCTCCATGGCCCGGACCTTTGGCGCTCCGGACAACGTTCCCGCCGGAAACGTACTCTCAAGCGCCGCGATCGCATCATACTCAGGCTTAAGCACACCCTGCACCGTTGACACGATATGCATGACATGCGAATACCGTTCAACACTCATCAGATCCGTCACCCGGACTGAACCTTCTTTACACACACGGCCCAGATCATTACGGCCAAGGTCCACAAGCATCACATGCTCGGCGCGCTCTTTAGGGTCACTTAAAAGTTCTTTCTCGAAAGCCGCGTCGGCCTCAGGCGTTTTACCACGAGGCTTGGTACCTGCGATCGGGCATGTTTCAACAATACCATTCTCCACACGGACCAATAACTCCGGCGACGATCCGACCACCTGAAAACCATCCAAATTAAGCAAATACATATACGGTGACGGATTAAGTGTGCGCAATGTCCGGTACACCGTCACAGGGTCAACATCGATCTTTGCTTCAAAACGCTGCGACAAAACAACCTGAATGATCTCACCCGCCCGGATCTCTTCTTTTGCACGCTCGATCATGCCCTCATAACGCGCCTTCGTGCAATTCGAACCCACCTTGACTTTAAATGCCGCGTTAGCTTTCACGGGCTGTTTAACAAGCGGCTTTCCAAGGTCCCGGATCACCGCATCATTCTTTTTCATGGCTAAATGATACAGCCTGACCCTTTCTGCACGCGAGGCCTTTTCAGGAACCTCGACGCACGAGATGACCAGGATCGTATGATGCACATGATCAAAAACAACCAAATCCTTGGCCATCATAAAAACAATGTCCGGAAGGTCAAGGACATCGGGCAATGTATTCGGTAAATTCTCAAAGAACCGGACGGTATCATAGCTCATATACCCGACCAACCCTCCACAGAACTGTGGAAGACCGGGTATATTAACAAAATTATACGGGGTTAGCAACTCCCGAATGATCTCAAGTGGCGTGCGCTGAAAAATACGCTCTTCAGCCTTAAATCCATTTTTAGCCTTGCGCAAGATCTCGGCCTTATGCCCTTTTGTACGAAAAATAAATTCCGGAGCACTCGAGAGCAGTGAATACCGCGCCAACTTCTCGCTGCCCTCCACGGATTCCAGCAAGAACGAATACGGAGAGTTTCCCGCCAGCTTCATGTACGCCGACACCGGCGTTTCCAGATCCCCAAAGATCTCCTTGAAGACCGGGATCAGATTGCCCTGCTTTGAATACTCCAGGAACTGTTTTTCTGTGATCTGTCTCATATATTCTTACCCGGCCTCACGGCAATACCATGATCCTTAAGATATTTTTTAACCGCACTGATCTCGATCTCCCGATAATGAAAGATCGACGCGGCCAGGCCCGCATCAGCCCCGGCCTTTTGGAATACATCTAAAAAATGCTCAACCTTGCCGGCCCCACCTGAAGCAATGACCGGAATATTCACCGCGCCGGCAACCGCCTTCGTGAGCGGCACATCAAACCCATCCTTGGTGCCATCCGCATCCATGCTCGTCAACAGGATTTCCCCTGCCCCAAGCCGCGCCACCTCACACGCCCACGCCACCGCGTCCTTTTCCGTTTCCCGGCGGCCGCCATGCGTAAACACTTTCCAGGCATTGCCGATTTTTTTCGCATCGATCGCAACCACAATACACTGGCTGCCAAAACGTTGTGCCGCCTCTTTTACAAGTTCCGGATTCTTCACGGCCGCGGTATTGATCGAGGTCTTGTCTGCCCCGGCATTCAACAACGCACGGATATCGTCCACAGAATTAATACCACCGCCAACCGTCAGCGGCATAAAAATCTCTTCAGCTGTTCTTTTCACCACATCAATAAACGTTGTACGGCCTTCATGACTGGCCGTAATGTCCAGAAACACAAGCTCATCGGCGCCGGCAGCGTCATAGATTCGCGCCACCTCGACCGGATCACCGGCATCGCGAAGGTTCACAAAATTAACGCCCTTCACCACACGCCCGTCTTTCACATCCAAACAAGGAATAATGCGCTTGGTTAACATCCTGCTGGCCGCCCTGCCAATTCAATCGCCGCTTTTATATCCAGCTTGCCCTCATAGATCGCCTTGCCTGTGATCACACCATACAAATTCTTATGCCCAAGCGCCAATAAAGTTTTAATATCATTCAAGTCCTTGATGCCGCCAGACGCGATCACCTGTAAACCCTGCACTGCGAGCATCTCTTTAAGCCCGTCGATATTCGGGCCAGTGAGCGTGCCGTCACGGGCAATATCCGTATACACCACATATTTAAGGCCCATGCCTGCAAATTCTTTGGCGAGATCCGTCCCTTTTATTGTCGAGGTTTCCACCCAGCCGCGCTGAGCCACAAAGCCATTGGAACAATCAAGGCTTACCGCGATGTGGTCACCATGCGCCAGCAGGACCTGCGCTAAAAAAGCCCTGTCCTGAACAACCCGGGTCCCTAAAATGATCCTCGCAATACCGGCATTCAAATAATCATCCACCACGTCCCGGCTGCGGATGCCTCCGCCTGTTTCAACAGGGATCTTCAATTCACGCGCGATCTTTTTGATCGCCGCCTGATTTCGGCGCGCACCGGACTCAGCACCATCGAGATCCACAACGTGCACATACGGAGCCCCTTCGGCCTCCCAATGCCTGGCCATATCCACAGGGTCAGCGCTGTACTCCGTAACTTTGTCAAACTGGCCCTTGAAAAGCCGCACCACTTTGCCGTCTTTGATATCGATCGCAGGAATAATGATCATAGAGCCACAAAATTCTTTAATATCCGAAGCCCCACATCCTGGCTTTTCTCCGGATGGAACTGAACACCCCAAATATTACCGGAACATATCGATGACGTGTACCGCGTGCCGTAATCTGTTT
>JADFWS010000104.1 GCA_015234065.1 Candidatus Omnitrophota bacterium | reverse complement strand
ACATGAGATTTTCTTTGATGAAGATTAAAGGGGTTACGCTCGTTGAATTGCTTATCTCCATGCTGATCGTGAGCATCATGATCGGCGGGATATTCGCGGCCAATCATGCCATTCAGAGCATCGATAAGTCGCAGACTTACCGCTCCACATTATTTATCCAGACCCAGGTGACCCTGGACACCATAAGGAATGATGCGGCCCATGCTGTCGGGACGGCCAATGATGTCGGGGTTTGTATCAATAATACTGCGGATGATACAAATTATTTTTGTTTTCGTCGTGAAGGTTCGCCACGTACATGGGCTTGTTATACCAGGTATAAGAATGCTTCCGGAAACAGGGTAAACCTGGGACGCTGTACTTTCGCCTCGGGCGGGGTGTCTTGCGGGACTGACCCTACCGCCTGCCCGAACTGTGGTCAGGCCTCGTGTCTTCAATTTGGGGCGTATACCTATGTCGGGACAATGACCGAAGATGTTTTTACTTCTCCTCAAAACCCTCCCAACTTTACGTCTCTCGGCTTTTCAATGAAAGTGATCAATAGGGAAGATCCAGCAGCCGCTAAGTCTCCGACCAATCCGGAAGTCATACTCGAAGTGACTACATATCCCGAGGAGCATAGTTGGTAGCCGTGCACCGTTTTTATTGCACTTTATTATCGTTGAACCATCAAAGCCCGGTGATCGATGATCCAGACGAGGTCCATCATCTTTCCCGGGTCCTTCGCTTAAAAGCCGGGGATGAGGTGGAGCTGATCGATGGTCAGGGGGGAGTGGCCCGTGTTACGCTGTCGGAGGTATCAAAATCCAAAGTTGTCTCCCGTCTTCAGGCCTTCGAGCGTGTTCCCGCCCTATCCAGAGGGCGCATTGTCCTTGCTTGCGCTTTACCTAAACGGGTCAAATTTGATGATATCATCGAGAAATGTACTGAGCTGGGCGTCGATGAGATCGTCCCTTTGATCACTGAGCGCACCGAGGTCTCTCCGTCCATTGACGCTATGTCCAGGATGGCGGTCAGGTTCAGAAAGGTTGTCCTTAGCGCGGCCAAACAGTCTAAACGCTTATGGTTTCCCAAAATCCATCCGGTCATGCCGTTTAAATCGGCTGTCGATCTTTTTTCTTCTTCCTCTAACGGCTTGTTTATCCCCTGGCTTGAAGGCGCTCGCAAGCCACTCAGGGAGACCGAACTTTCGACTTTAGCTTTTGGTAAAGGTAATGTTGTTTTTTTTATCGGTCCTGAAGGTGATTTCTCACCTCAAGAAGCGGCCTATGCGATCAGGCGGGGGGCCACTCCTGTGTCATTGGGAGAGACTGTTCTGCGGGTTGATACAGCGGCGGTCGCGGTCATTGCCTATGCACATATTGGGATATCGTTGACATGAAGAATATCTTTCTTGCTTTCTTTGTTTTTCTTACCGTTTGCGTCTATTTTCCTTCACTTAAGCATGCTCCCAAACATGATCAGATCGCTTATCTTGCGGAAATGGCAGGCCGTGGGTCTGCGTGGGATAAGACCTTTGGGGCGTATTCCCTTAACAGGGATCGGCAGTTCATGAGCAAACATGATGAATTGCTGTTCAGGCCTTTATTGAATATTTTTCTCGGTTTTCAGCTTGTTCTCTTCGGATATAATTTTACTTTCTGGCAAGCAATGGCTCTTCTTCTCCATTTGCTGGCCGGTTGTTGTATGTATCGTTTACTCGATGCCATACGTCCCGGTGTACCTGCGGCATGGGGGGCTGGTTTCTTTTTGCTAATGCTTGCCGGAGTTCCGATGGTCATTTGGCATCATATCAGCGCGTACATCCTTTTTTGCTGCTTGATCCTTGAGGCGATGCTTAGAATGTTAAGATATTTCAGGGACCGCTCCAATACGCGGGCGTTGAAGGAGTGCGTGCTTTTTTGCCTGGCGGCTTCTTTCTTCTTTGAAGCAGGGATATTGGTCATGCTGATCTTTGCTCTATATTTCTTTTTTGATGAACGGGCTCGGGCTTCTTTTTTAATGTTCATCAGTGCTGTTGTTGGTTGCCTGGCGATCAATATCGGGGATTTTCTTTTACGCGTACCGCAGATCAATTCTGAATCATCGAATATCTTGTTCAGGATCTTTTCTTTGGATACGTGGGGCAATGCTTTCCTGGCATTAAAATGGTTCCTTTGCTCTGGGGTTTTTACGACATCAGCTGATGTTATTTTAGTGGAGAGAGTAGCCTTATCTCCGTTCACGATCTCATGGGGGTGGCCTTTTAATTCATTCTCACCTTATCTTTTCAGGGGTTTTGTCTCGATCCTTTTTTGTATGGGCATTCTGCTTTTTTCCTGGCGGAGTGTCTCACGTGAACAGAAGAAATTTGCCATGCTTCTGGCGGTCATGGCAGCTTCTTTCGTCCTGGTCATTTCTGCCGGTCGAGTGAACACGCGGGGGGTCGTCACAGGCTTATTTTTTAATTCATATTATGTTTATGTTTTCTGGGCGCTTTTTTTACCTGCTGTTTATGCGTTATTTTCTTATGATCTTATCCTTTTCTCCCGGGAGGGCGGGATTGTTCGCGCCCTTTGTTATTTTCTTTGCGGTGCCGGGATGTTCTTTAATGCTTTGGCGATCTTTAATGTGAACAATAGAGTTGCGGGAATGGACCGGACACGGCGCACCTTTCTTGATACGACCACGGCTTTTGTTGATGCTCATCGACTTGAGCCTGGATTTTCATTCTATATTCCTCATGGCTGCCCTGGGAATTATGCCGGCAAATGGCTCCATAAACAAACTGACCCTCTTTGGAGAAGGTATACTTTATCTGAAGCGTTATACCCCTATTTTTATACATTGGTCGATCCCAAATACGTCATGAGCTGTCATGCTCAAGCTGACCCGAGGGAAGGGTACGTTGTATTGCCAAAAAAGAGCAAATAACGGCATGACAGAAAGAAAATCCCCGCATCAGTTTTATCTTCATCATCAAGACCTTTACCTGATGGCTGTCCTGGCTGTCGTGGTGTTTGTTGTTTATTCTCCCCTTCTTCATGCTGTGTATATGTTGAATTTCGATGATAATGTGCACTTTTTCTATAACTCCATGGTCTTGAACACTGACTGGCGAAAAGCGCCTCTGGCGATATTCTTTGAACCTGACAATGTGAACGCCACTTATATCCCATTGACAATGTTAACGTTCTTTTATGAAAATGTTTTCTTTGGTTTGCATCCATTGGTTTCTCATCTGATCAACCTTGCGCTTCATTTCATGGTCTGTTGTTCAGCCTTTCAGTTCGGTAAAATGTTGGGGTTGTCGCGCTTGGCCGCTTTTATTGCTGTTCTCCTTTTTGCTGTACATCCTATGCATGTTGAGCCGGTTGCCTGGGTTACGGCACGTAAGGACCTGTTATTCAGTTTTTTTTACCTGGCGTCGATGATCTCTTACCTGCGGTATGTCGACACTGCTAAAGGCCGGGATTATATCTTCGCGCTTTTAACAGCCGGTTTGAGCATCCTATCCAAGCCTATGGCTTTAAGCTTGCCTCTTGTTTTATTTCTCCTGGATTGGTTCAGGGGGCGTCGCTTTTCATGGGGGATGATCTTGGAAAAAATGCCCTTTTTTCTGCTTATTGAACCATTGGCTTTGATCACGTATGTGCTTAATGCCAGAGCTGTTTATTTCACGCCAGGCCACTCCATCTTTTTATGGCTTTGGTGCGCGACTTTTTATATCAAGAAATTCTTCCTCCCAATAGATCTGTCAGTGATCTATGGACCCAGTTTCCCGATAAAACTTTCTAATCCTGAGTATTTTTTTCCGGTTGTTTTCTGGCTTTTCATCCCGGTGATCATGTTTTTTTGTCGCAAGAGCAGGCTGGCTGTCTTTGCCGTGATTTTTTATGTTCTTTCACTCTTTTTTATCTGGCGTTTTGATTTTTATGATCTGACTTTCGTCGCGGACCGTTTCATGTATCTGCCGAGCCTTGGGTTCTGTTTTATTCTCGCGAAAATGGTTGAATGGTGTTGGAGCAGGGGTCGACCATCGCTGATACTGGCCCTTTTAACTGTATTTGTCCCTTTATTAATGCTTTCTGCATGGTTAAGGACGGGTGTTTGGAAGAATAGCTATACTCTCTGGACCAGTACGATCAAAACGGCTCCTGAGCCTTTTGTACTCAATGCTTATGGAGAGTCTTTGCTAGAAGCGAATTGTTTTAAGGACAATCGTGAAGATTTTATCCGGGACCTGGCAGGCTCTTTGGGGACGTCCGCGGTGAAGTTTAAAAAGGTCTTTTCGGCTTCATTGGATTCTAAAGTCAATGCCGCGCGTTATGCGCTGGCGCTTAGAGTTTTTTATTATTCCCAGCATATCGACCCTGGCAATACCGAGGCGATCGACAACATCGGCGTTATGTATCTGATGTTCAAGCGTTATGACCGAGCGATACCATTCTTCACAAAGGCGATCGAACGGGCGTCCGTTCCAAACGGCATGTATTTCTACCATCGTGCCCTGGCCAATGAATTCTTGGGGCAATTGGGCCTGGCTTTAAAGGATTATCGACGGGCTGTTTTTTCAGGGAGTGAGGTCAATGCGCCAGCCAGGCTTAACGCGGCCAATATTTTATTTAAGCAGGGAGTCTTGAATGAAGCCCTTGAGGAAGCTCTGTTAGGGATCAAGTCGGCTCCGGGAGATGTCCGGGCCTACGGCCTTGCCATTTCGATCGCGCGATCCATGGGGGATAATGTCCTTGCCGGAAAGCTCGCAGAGGCCCTGGCGTATTACAGGAAGCATCCTTTTAAGGGAGCTCCTCGAAAAACATTACAGCGGTATTATTGACCCTATGGCTGTGTTCAGAGGATTTCAGTATTCATTGAGTTTGCTCCTCCTGATCACGGCGCTCGTTTATTCACCAGCCCTGTTCAATGATTTTTCCGGTGACGACGCGGGCATCCTCTTGAACAATACTTTTTACTATGAACAGCGAGATATATCCTCCTTTTTCTCAAAGGGGTATACGACTGATCCATTGAAAGCGGCTTCAGGGGCTTTGGAGAATAAGGGGTCGGGGTCTGTCGCCTTTCGTCCGGTCCTGTCGCTTTCCTACATGCTAGACGCTTTCCTCTGGGGGCGCAACCCATTCGGTTTTCATTTGTCAAATCTTTTCATCCATTGTGTCTGTGTAGGGCTGATCTACATCCTTTCACTCGAGCTTTTTTCTTTGCCTGTCGCGTTCTGGGGGGCATTATTATTCGGGGTCCATCCATTGAATGGTGAAGCCGTCTTAGCCATCGGGTATCGGGCTGATCTGCTCGCCGGAATGTTTGTTCTCTTGAGTGTGCTCTTTTGGGGAAAGTTCTTACGCCAGGGTGGGTGGCCGTTGGCCGGAAGTGGTTTATGTTACGGAGCGGCACTATTTAGCAAAGAAAGCGCCGTTCTTGCACCGATAATTTTTCTGGGGTTCCAGCAATACGCCGACGGAAGTAGATCTGCCGTAAAGGGGGCTTGTCCTTACATCCTCTTTCTTGGGATCCTTGGGATATATTTGGTTTCCTACTTCTATATTTTCCCGAATCCGGCCATTACCCA
>JADFWS010000103.1 GCA_015234065.1 Candidatus Omnitrophota bacterium | reverse complement strand
TATAGAACATGGTGGCTAAAGATGCAAAACGCTGGGTGATATAGCTGACGGCTTGCGTATTAGCCGGATGGCACAGGAACAGGAGCGCGGCGCCAAAAGCGATGTTCGCGGCATTACCGGCGCTTATCGTTGTTGAAAAACGCGGGGTGGATAAGAGCAGACGTGTAAATTGCCAGATGCCAACGGCGGTCAGGATGTGGATGAGGGTATTTACCAGATGGTAGCCGAAAACGTCCAGTTTGTTGAGATGATAGTTCAGTGCAAGGGTAAAGAAAACGACATGACGCGCGTGTTCGCCAAGCAGGCTTTTGCCGATCAAGGCCCAATTGGTAATATCCCGGATGGTGGGGTTCCTCACGATGAACAGGTCGTCGTCCAGATGGAACTGCCCGTGAAGGGTATTGGCATACAAAAGAAAGCCGATGGCCGTCAGGATTCCCGCTTGTAGCCAGAAGTTCATTTTTTGCATACCAGTAAGGTAACGTGCTTGCCGGGCGCAATCAAGGATAAATTTCTGTTAAGATATTACATGAATTCCCGACTACTTTTATGGTATATTGAGCCCCTATAAGGAGGCTCTATGGTAAAAAGATATTTGGTATTTGTTTCGTTGTTTTTGATGATGTCTGTCATGCCGGTGTTCGCCGAAGAATCCAGTCCTAAATTGTTAGGTATAGGCGCGGTTGTGATGACCAGGCCGTATGTTGGCGTGGGGGCTACGACGATGCCGATTCCTTTGGTGGCCTGGGATTACAAGGGTTTCTATATTCGCGGTATTGAAGCCGGGTATACATTTTATGACCATGGCGGCCTTAAGTTAAGCGCGGTCACCTCTCCCCGGATGATGGGTTACAGTTCCGAGGACAGCAGCGCTCTTAACGGGATGGAAGACCGCCGCAAATCTTTGGACGCCGGTGTTCGCCTGGAACAGGAACTGCCGGTCAAGGGGCTGTCGTTTAATGCGAAGATCTTGAACGATACCCTGTCGCGTTATGACGGCCGCGAGGGTGAGGTCAGTTTGGAACAGTTTTTGAAGGGCGAATATTTCCGGCTGCGTTTATCCGGCGGCATCAAGATCCAGTCAAGTCAGCTGGCGGATTATTATTACGGCGTTCAATCCAATGAGGTCCGGGCCGACCGTCCGGCGTATATGCCGGGGCATGCGGTTAATCCGTTCATCGGGGTGATGCTCTCATCGGGACTGTCCAAAGAATGGCCCGTTATTCTCCGGGCAGGCATTGATTTCCTGGATCCCGCGATCCACAAAAGCCCGATCGTCGAGGATAGCTACACGCTGTCCGCCATGCTGGGCGTAGCGAAGAGGTTTTGACCCTCCGCCACCCTCCTCCCTCCCCGGGAGGGGGAAGGGTCAAGGGCTTTTTGATGGAAAATCAAATTTGTGAGGCCGGGGGAAATTGCTTGCGGGTTTGGGGGATGGTTTATATAATGCACTCTTTACCGGGTATACAAAGGAGACGATCATGAGTAATGCAGTCAAAATAACAGCCGACAATTTTGAGGCTGAAGTCTTAAAGTCGACGACGCTGGTGCTGGCGGATTTCTGGGCGGAATGGTGCGGGCCGTGCAAGATGGTGCTGCCGATCATGGATCAGATCGCGGTCGAAATGGCTGGCCAGGTCAAGGTTTGCAAGATCAATGTCGATGATAATCAGGAGCTGGCGGCGGATTTCAACGTGATGTCCATCCCGACCATGATCATTTTCAAGGGGGGAAAGCCGGTCGACCAGATGGTCGGTGCTTTGCCCAAAATCAAGATCGTCGAGAAACTGAAAGCGCAGCTATAAATGTTCATTACATTCTGCAAGTCCAAGATCGGCCACGCGCGGGTGACGCAGGCCGAACTTTATTATGAAGGCAGCATCACGATCGATGAGGATATCATCAAGGCCGTGGGGATTATTCCCGGCGAGAAGGTCGAGATCTTTAACGTTAACAACGGCGCCCGGATCGAAACATATGTGATCGCCGGCAAGTCCGGATCGGGCCAGATATGTCTTAACGGTCCCGCAGCCCGCCTGGGTTATGTGGGTGACAAGCTGATCATCGTGAGTTATGCCCTGGTGACGCCCGACGAAGCCCGCGCCATGAAGACCACAACAGTCCATTTAGACGATGCCAACCGCATTAAAGCTTAGATATTACGGCGATCCTGTGTTACGCAAGCATGCCCGTCCGCTTAAAAGCGTCGGGCCGGCCGAGCGGCTGATCGTTCGCGAAATGATCCGCGCCATGTACGATTTTGAAGGTTCGGGACTCGCCGCGCCCCAGGTGGGGATCGACGAGCAGATCTTCGTGGCCGATGCCGGCGACGGCCCGTTTGTGATCATCAACCCCGAGATCCTCGAGGTGCTGGGCAAGGAGACTGTCCTTGAAGAGGGGTGTCTCAGCTTGCCGGGGATTCGGATCGGGATCAAACGTCCGGAGTCGATCCGGGTCAAGTACCTGGATGAAACCGGCCGTGTCTATGAACGCGTCCTTACCGGTCTGATGGCCAAGATATTTCAGCATGAGGGCGATCATTTGTTCGGCCGGATGATCATCGACTATGCCACACCCGCCGATCGGGAAAAATTCAAAGTCCAGCTGGCCAAGCTGGAAGCCTTAAGCTCCAGCCTTACCAAAAGTAAAGTTAATGTCTAATTGTGCATGTGGGAAAAAAGAGCAGCTGCCTGAGTGGTTCCGTCAAGAAGTCCCGGATCAGGCGGCCATGGGGCGCATGCGGTCTTTGCTAAAAGAGACCGGTGTAACCACCGTGTGCCAGGGTGCGCATTGTCCCAATACCGGGGAATGCTGGTCGAAAGGCACGGCGACGTTTATGATCCTGGGTGAAATGTGCACGCGGGCGTGCCGTTTTTGCGCTGTCGAAAGCGGCGTGCCTCAGGAAGAGTCCGTTGAAGAGCCCCTGCTGGTGGCCGAGGCGGTTCGTCAGCTTGGGTTGAAATATGTTGTTATTACATCAGTTACCCGAGATGACCTGGCAGATGGCGGCGCGGAACATTTTGCCCGGACGGTGCGCGCGATCCGGATGGTGTCCCCAGAATGCGGGGTGGAACTTTTGATCCCGGATTTTGCCGGTGATCAGATTTCTCTCGAGATCGTGGCGCAATCGCGGCCTCAGGTGATTGGGCACAATGTGGAAACCGTGCGGCGTTTGTCATCTTCGATCCGTTCATCGGCAGACCATGACCGCTCCCTGGATGTTTTGAGATCGCTCCATTTATTAAATCCTGATGTTCTGGTGAAGTCGGGGTTCATGGTTGGCCTGGGTGAAACGGATGAGGAAGTTTTTTCAACTTTACAGGAGCTTAAAAGCGCGGGCTGTGATATCGTAACCATTGGTCAATATCTGGCGCCTTCCAAAGAGGGCCGTCATGTGCCGGTGGCGCGTTTTGTTGAGCCCGGGATGTTTGAAGCATATCGCGCCGAGGGGTTGCGGCTCGGCATCCGTTTTGTTGTTGCCGGCGCGCTGGTCCGCAGTTCGTACAAAGCGGAAGAAGGTTTTAAAGGCTGCTGTAATAAAGAAAGTTCCTGTCAATGAAAGAGCAAATGAAGAGTGCCTTGTCTTTCCTGGGCCGCCTGGCGTTAAGTTCGGCGCTGCTGGTGTGGCTGTTCAGGTATATAGACTGGAAAGATATTATCCGTGCGGTCAAGATGGCTGACTGGCATCTGCTGGGCTGGGCATTTGCGATCAACTGTCTGGTCCAGGTCGTGTGCCTGGTGCGCTGGGCTTTGTTAATGAAGGCGCTTAATTTGTCGGCTTCCTGGGGTGCGACCTTCCGGTATTTTTTTATCGGGATGTTCTGCAATTTATTTTTACCGACCTCCATCGGCGGCGATGTGGTCAAGGCGATCGGGATGTCACGCAGTGTCGGCAACAAGCCCAAAGTATTCGCGTCTGTTCTTCTTGACCGGTTAAGCGGGTTCGGGGGGCTGGTGGTGCTGGCGCTGGTGGCGTATCTTTTCGGGCATCAGGTGATTGATGCGCCGGCGGTAATGATCCCGGTTTTGGCGTTGACAGCGATATCGCTGGCTGTCGGGTTCATGCTTTTTCATGATCAGGTCTATACGTTTTGCTGCCAAATCTTCGGGGGATTTCCCAAAGCGCATAAGGCCCTGATGGATATGCATACGGATGTGGTGCTGATGAAAGCGCGCAAGCGCACGGCCGTCGGGTGTGTGGCTATGTCGGCGGCGATCCAGGTTTTCGGCGCTTATATGTATTACCTGATCGCGGTGGCGCTGGGGCAGCATGTCGGGTTATCATATTTTATGGTCGTGGCACCCATTGTCTGCGCCGTGACGTTTTTGCCCTCCATTGGCGGGCTTGGCGTGCGGGAGCTGGGGTGGGTTTATTTTCTGGGGCGGATGGGCGTGGATAAAGGGATTGCCGCGAGCATCAGCCTGATCAGTTTCTTTTTTGTGATCGTTACCGGCGTTCTCGGTGGGGTTTTCTATGTCACGTCAGGTCCTTCTCGACGGGTACAATGTTCTGCGGAAGATGCCGCAGCTCTGTGATCTGAAGCTTGAGGACGGACGCCGTGGTTTAGTCCGTTTCCTGGAAGCAAATCGCCCGCAGGGCAGCAGTCCGCAAAATTCCATTACGATTGTTTTTGACGGTAAAGATGATGTCTGGGGCGGCGAATCCTCGGCTGAAGTGCGCGTCCTTTTCTCAAAAGGCGAGAGCGCGGACGACCTGATCAAACAGATGGTTGAAAATTCTTCATGCCCTGGCGAGATCGTGCTGGTAACCGACGACCGCGACCTGGGTTATTATTGTAAGGCCCAGGGCTCCCAGCTCTGGAGTGTCGCCCAGTTCCTGGCCCAGGCCCGGAAAACCGGCGAGATCCTCAAATCCGGCGCCCGTCCCAAAGGCGGCCGACCTGATCCTGCTGAAGGCAAGAATATCCCCGAACGTACCGCCAATCAGATCAATGCCGAACTTTCCCGCCTTTGGCTGAAATAAATTATTTCTCGCCTTATTGCTATTTAAAGACCGCCAGAGGACTTTCGACCGGCGTCATCCGGATGAACACTGGCGTAAATCCTTCAAACTTGCCATTAAAAATCGCCTTCATCGCCGCGTCATTGAACTGAATCTTCCCGCCGTCGCTCTTTTTCTCGACGCCGATATTGTTGATGTCGATACCACCGTTTAATAATTGTGACGAATCAGTAGCGTTCTTTAATTGCCAATATCCCTCGGGCGGCTCTATTTCAACAACATACTCTTCGGAAACCGTTCCTGGGTTATTATAATAATAATCTACTTGTCTTGTTCGAGTTTCCGTCACGGCGGCTTTTGTCTCTACCCATAAATAATTTCCAACAACTGCACCATGATAAGCACCATCTCTCAATGGCGGTTCGGTTACGCCATCATTTTTACCGCTCTCCGCGGAATCAGCAGAAACTTTTTTCTCCCAATATCCTTCTGCTGGCGAAGCCCCTTCCCAATCAAGCGGTCCAAAGTTGCCATTGTCTCCGACCCCATGCCCCACATCTTCAGGCTTGGTTTGAACCCAACGGAAATTCCCTTCAACCTCTCCATCATAAAGACCATCCCTTAAAGGAGGCCTACTTACCTCTTCACTACTTTGAGAAACTTCAACCTTTTCATTACCATAGTAATCC
>JADFWS010000102.1 GCA_015234065.1 Candidatus Omnitrophota bacterium | reverse complement strand
TGGAATGCCCGGCCCAACTCAAAATGCAGAAAATATTGCCGGTCACTATCCGGAAAATCTTCCATGGCCTGACGGTAATAATCAACAGCCCGTTCATAGATCGCCGCGCGAATATAATGCCCGCCCATCCAAATAAGCGCTTCAAGGGCCGCGTCAGTCTTGGGATAACGAAATGCGATCTCCTTAAACTCAGCCAAGGACTCTTTAACACTGCCCATTTCATAATGCGTTTTTGCAGCGCCGACCTGGGCATTCTCAAAAAGCACAGCTTTGGACGGATATTGTTTAACAATGTCATTAAATACCGCGAGCGCCCGGTCATACTGCTTTTGATTGAAATACGACAACCCGAGGATATAACTCGCCTCACCTGGCAAGTCTCCCGGCGGAGGATTGCTTTTCAGGAACGCGTCGATGATCTGTACGGCAGCGGCCCAGTCGCGCTTTTTGAAATACGCGACTCCCAAATAATAATTGGCTTCTGCAATATATTTGCTCTTGGGATAATTCGTCTGCAACGCCTGAAACGCCAGCAGGGCCGCCTCGATCTTTGCGTTCTTCAACAGCGCGACGCCAAGCCGGTATTGCACGTAATCCGAATACGGCGTGTCCGGCATTTCTTTGAGGATCTTGTCATAGGTTTCGATCGCCTTATCCACCTGCCCGGCTTCCTGATACGCATCGCCGATCTGTGTCAGCGCACTCACCTTAACGGAGCGGCTCTCCGTCTTTTCAAAAACCTGTTTGAAACTAGCCACCGAAAGATCAATAGATCCGGATTTCAAATACGTCCATGCCAACCCGAATTGAGCCTTTTCAACAGATTTCGCCACCGCAGGGTCTTTGGCAAAAAGATCAATCATCTTTTTATAATCATCGATCGCTTTGGCATAATCGTTCTGTAAATAATAAGCATTCGCCCGCCCTAAATAACTTTCCGGGATGCGAAGGCTTTCGGGATAACGCGTGATAATATCCGTATAATTCGTGATCGCGTCATTATACTTTTCAAGCGCCGTGAAAACACTGGCTTTTGCCAGCAGGATATCTTCTTCCGGAATATTCCCGGCCTTCGCTGCCGTCAGCGCCTCATCAAGGGCTTTAAGCGCCTCTTCATTTTTATCGTGTTTAAGCAGGCTCCACCCCTGCCCGACAAGCGCACTCACCGTATTCCGGGGAGTCTTGCTTGATCCCTGCGCTTTCTTGTAAGCCTCGAGCGCCTTGTCATACTGCTCCAGGTAATAATACGATTCAGCGATATTGAATTCAGCCTCGAAGAGCCGCACCGAATTCGGATATGCCTGCATGTATTTCTCAAAATAAAAAACCGCCTTTTCATACGTTCCGGCGTTGTACCCGCACTCGCCGAGCTTGAACGCCGCATCTTCCGAAAGATTATTCGACGGAAATTTCTCGATCAGGTCCTGAAAGGTCTTTTCTGCCAGAGCATAATCATTCTTTTCAAAATAACTCCAGCCGAGTGAATAATACGCCTGTGGAGCATATAAAGATCCGCCATACCCCTTCACGACCTGCTGATATTGCTCTTGGGCTTTGGGGTAATCGCCCCCCTTCAGGTACGTCTCTCCCAGCCAGAAACACACCGCGTCCTTATACTGGCCCTGGTCGGCCAAAGCCTTAAAGGTATTGAACGCCTTCAAATATTGTTTTTTAAA
Organism: Candidatus Omnitrophota bacterium; assembly: GCA_015234065.1. Lineage (GTDB taxonomy): Bacteria > Omnitrophota > Gorgyraeia > Zapsychrales > Fredricksoniimonadaceae > JADFWS01. Next base: position 4,037 of record JADFWS010000102.1, on the reverse strand, counting down.
GAAATAGCACTGCCCCTCGAGAAGGCGCGCCTCAACCAATTTCTCCGTCTTGGGGAATTCTGTGGCCAGCTGATCGACATACCGCAGCGCCACATCATAAAACCCATCCTCAAATGCGCGCTGGGCCACCACAAAAAGCTCTTTTTCATTCGAGCCCGCCTTAACCGGCAAAGAAAATGCCATGAACGCGGCTACAAAGAGAACGCATAAAAACAAGAAAGACGTATATTTTTTCATGAGGATATTCTACCAAAGAATGTTGCGATTTCAGAGAAAATCAAAAGAAAAATGACGCGCCGCCATCCGACGAGTGAAACTTACAACAGCGTCCGAAGGTACTGCCCTGTATACGACGGCGCGTGTTGTGCAAGCGCTTCCGGCGTTCCGGCAAACACAATTTCTCCCCCGCGATCCCCGCCTTCAGGGCCAAGGTCGATCACATGATCCGCACACTTGATCACCTCAAGATTATGCTCGATCACAAGAATCGTGTTGCCCCGATCAACCAGGCGATTAAAAACGTGAAGCAATTTTTCAACATCCGCAAAATGCAGCCCGGTCGTCGGCTCATCAAGAATATACAGGGTCCGGCCTGTGGCAGGCTTGCACAATTCAGCGGCAAGTTTTACCCGTTGCGCCTCTCCTCCTGAAAGAGTAGATGCCGGCTGGCCCAGTTTAATATATCCGAGGCCGACATCATTCACCACCTCAAGCACCCGACGAATGCGCGGCACATTCTCAAAGACCTGCAGCGCTTCAGTCACAGAACTATCAAGGACCTGCGCGATATTCTTTCCCTTATATTCCACCTGCAGCGTCTGCTCATTAAACCGCTTCCCGTGACAGATCTCGCACTCCACATGAACATCCGGCAGAAAATGCATTTCGATCTCTTTGATCCCATCACCCTGGCACGCTTCACAGCGCCCGCCCTTGACATTAAAACTGAATCTTCCCGGAGCATACCCGCGAAGTTTGGCTTCGGGAAGTTGCGCGAACAGCGAGCGAATGTCTGTAAAAACACCGGTATACGTCGCCGGATTCGAGCGCGGCGTTCGGCCGATCGGCGACTGATCGACCACGATCACCTTGTCGATATTGGCCATGCCCTCGATCTTTTTAAACAGCCCCGGCTTCTCTCTCGCCCCATGAAACTTTTGCGCAAGAGCCTTGTACAACACTTCCTCAACGAGCGTCGACTTTCCGGAGCCAGAGACCCCTGTAATACACACAAATGTTCCGAGCGGGATCGTCACATCGATGTTTTTAAGGTTATGCGCCCCAGCCCCGCGGATCACAAGGGCTGCTGACGCCTTGCGGCGCGTTTTCGGCCGCTCAATACGCAGTCGTCCCGCCAGATATTGCCCGGTCAATGAGCGCTCCGCAGCCAGGATGCCATCTGTAGGCCCTGCATATAAAACTTCGCCCCCCAGCTTCCCGGCGCCAGGGCCAAGGTCGATCACCCAATCAGATTTACGGATCGTATCCTCATCATGTTCGACAACGATCAGCGTGTTCCCAAGATCGCGCAACGCATGAAGGCTCGCGAGCAAGCGATCATTATCCCGCTGATGAAGCCCGATCGACGGCTCATCCAGCACATAGACGACCCCCACAAGGCCTGAGCCCACCTGCGTCGCCAGGCGGATGCGCTCCGCCTCGCCGCCGGATAATGTCGAACTTTTTCGATCCAGCGTTAAATACTCCAGCCCGACATTCACGCAAAAATCAAGCCGACGATTGATCTCTTTTAAAATAGGCGCGGCGATCAGGCGCCGATCTCCTTCAAGATGAAGCGATAAAAAGAAATCTTTAGCTTCCTGGATCGAAAAAGACACCATCTCGGCAATATTCTTTTCGCCCACCAGGACCATCAACACTTCCCGTTTAAGGCGCTTTCCCTCACACCCCGGGCACGGAGCTTCCGACATGAACTTCGCGATCTCCTCTTTCAGCCAGTCGCTATCCGTTTCTCTGAAAAGCCTTTCAAGATAATGGACAACACCTTCGTACGTCTTGCCCCAGATAATATCTTCTCCGCCGTACAAAACGCGATCTTTGAAATCTTTCGAAAGTTTATTCAACGGCAAGGTCACGTCTACCTTATACAAACGGGCAAGCTCACGCATAACGGCCCGATAATACATCATGTACGCCCGCTGGCCCTTGCGCCATGGCACAAGCGCCGACACCCAGGGCTTCTTTGGGTCATCGACCAATGACGCCGGATCGATCTCCATCTTGGTCCCTAACCCATTACATTCCGGGCAGGCGCCATACGGAGAATTAAAAGAGAACGTCCGCGGCTCAAGCTCCGGCAGGTCAATATCCTCGCCAGGAACCGAATACGCTTCACTTAAAATAAGATCCGGGCGGCCGTCTGAGAACGCGATCACCAGCATGCCTTTCCCGACGCGCAGCGCCGTCTCCACAGAATCCGCAAGCCGTGATTTTATATCCGGCCGCACGGTTAAGCGATCAACCACAATATCAATATGATGGATCTTATACCGATCGAGCTTCACCTTATCGCCGGCCTCACAGAACGCGCCATCAATACGCATGCGCGCAAAGCCGGCCTTGGCGACCTGCTTTCCTATATCCGGATATGTCCCTTTTTTACCGCGTACAAACGGCGCCAAAATACTGATCTTTGTCCCATCTGAAAATTTCAGGATTCGTGCGACCATTTCCTGGGCGGACTGCTTTTCAAGCTTACGGCCTTTATAATACGGCTCTCCCACACGCGCAAAAAGAAGGCGCAGATAATCATAGATCTCTGTTTGTGTTGCTACGGTCGAGCGCGGATTGCGGCTGGTCGTCTTCTGCTCGATCGCGATCGTCGGGCTTAATCCTTCAATCGATTCCACATCCGGTTTTTGCATCTGATCCAGGAACTGGCGGGCATACGCGGATAACGACTCCACGTAACGGCGCTGGCCCTCGGCATAGATCGTATCAAACGCCAAGGACGACTTCCCGGACCCGCTTAAACCCGTCACAACCACAAATTTATTGCGAGGTATGTCGAGGGAAATATTCTTGAGGTTATGTTCTTTCGCATTCTTGATGACAATATTATCCAGCGCCACAAAAAAACTCCTTATTTTAAAAAAACAACCCCGGTCTCCTTCCATTGGAATGAAACCGGGGCTGTTTTATAGAATAGGGAAGAATTACTTCTTGCCCTTCTTCTTCTTTTTGCCACCCTTGACCATCGCCGCGCAAGAGATATCCCCCTGCTTGTCGATGAAATAAAGGAAGCCAGATTCCTTCTTGATGCCGACCTTCGCAACCTTCTTCGGCTTGCCGCCCTTCTTAGCGCCGCGAGCCATGATCGCTGCAGAGACGTCACCATCCTTGTCGATGAAATAAAGATAACCCTTTTCCTTTTTCACTCCGACCTTCTGTACTTTCTTAGCCATGTTGTCACCCCCTTTCGTTATGTTCCTATTTTCACACTTGATGAATATTCTTTCAGTGTCTGAATCCCGGACAATACCGCCAGATAACTGGTTTTCGGATTATCCGAACAAATAGTATTCTCTGTCTTCGTCGTGATCCGGCCGCACGCGCCTTCCAGCGTGATCTCATGCGTATTACGCGTGATCTTCGGATCCGCGATAATGCGGATACGCAACTCAACCCCTTTGCCGCAGGCCAGCTTAAGCGTCGCCGCCACATTGATATTCAGCGGAAAATGCCGAACCGCCGCCGCAACATCCCCGTCAAAGAGCACCGTCTCTTTCCTGATATTCTCAAGATGGATATTCCGGGACTTCAGATATTCATTATGGATAAAACCCATGGGCGGCTTACGGGAAGTAAGTGTCACAGAAACAATACCGGCCAGGCCTGCCGCCTTGACCGCATCAAGGCCGGCGATCGCACCTGACGGGATCAATAGCGCCACGTGATTCTTTTGAGCCAATAAAAAAAGGCTGCCTTGATCAAGCAGCCTTCCGACACTCATGGCTAAAACGTTCTTTTTGGCCTCGACGGCACGGCGTACGATATCTGCCGTAGCCGACGTATTA
>JADFWS010000101.1 GCA_015234065.1 Candidatus Omnitrophota bacterium | reverse complement strand
TCAGTATTGCTTCAGAATATTCCGTATCCGGAAAGAGTTTTGCTTCAAATCAAGGAAGATGTGCTGAAAGTGCAAAAGCGCCTTTGCCTGCAGCGTGCCGGGGTGTGTACAGATTGCGGAAGAGATTGCTGGAATCCGGAAAAAATGAATAAAGCCAAAGCGGTTGTGGCGCTGCCGACCCGGGAAGGCTTTGTCCGCGAAGCGCTGCGTTCGCCGAGAGCCGCGCATGTGATCCGTCAGTGGGCGCAAGATGGCCGCCTGTGGGTGATCTTCCCGGAATTGGCGATGTTGCAGGTAACGGCAAGCGGCACGTCTCCGGCGAATGCCGGCATGACGGCCTTGGAGCATACTCTGCAGGGGCTTGATAAGATGCAGGCGATCCTGCGTAACGAGCGGGCGGTATTCAATAAAGGCGCAGGCGCAGAGATCTCCGAAGCGAATTTCAAATTATTGCATGAAGCCGCAACGCGGGCTGTGGCGGCACATGGGCGGGAAATGTATTATTTGTTCGGCCTGTTACGCGGCTTTCCGGCCGCTCTGCCGCTTTTCCAAAGACTTTTTCCGGATATGACGCAAGAGGCTGTGGCTAAACTTGAGGACCCGCCGCAGGCGAGGATGCGCGATCCGTCGGAGCCGACGGATGAGACGGTGTATATTCACATGATGCGCGCAATCCCGGTACAGGCTATTACGGAAGAGGAGAAGGAGCAACTTAAAATGCTCGTGCGCAGGATCGATCCTGCGCGTTTGCCGGATGCGGTGCGCGGGCAGGTATTGTCGATTTTACAGGCAAACCATAACGGTGATTTGGCTCCGCCGCAGACCTTTAAAGCCGTTGTTCTCCTGCCGTGCCTTTTCGGGTATGCGTTGCGCGGTGAACACGTTATTGTTTTAAGCCCTGAACTGTTCCAACCGGCTTTTGAATCCGAACTCCTTAAAACATACGTGCACGAATGCGGCCATCTTGCAGGCCTTATAGAATCCCAATGCCGTCAGCTTGAAAGCCTTGACTTAACCAGGCGGGTGTCTGTTGCGCGCGAGGTTTCCGACGAAGTCTTCCTTTCCCGTATCGGGATTGTTGCTGTTCCAGCGAACACACTTGAGCAAAAAAAAGCGAATATGAAGCCTGTTGTGCTCGGGGCATATCAGCGGCGTAACAGGGTGTTCTTATTAACGATGTTGACGGGGCTGATTGTTCCGACAACGCTAGCGATCTTTTACGCGCCGGATTTTTACACTATTTTCGATCATTTGCGCTTTGTGCTGTGTGACCTGCTGGCACTTGCGGCGCTGGCTGTTGTGTGGAAGCCGGGTGCGGTTAAAGTGCTTTCCCGGGCCTGGAGAGCGACGTTGATCGCAACGGGTATCGCGGCGGCTGTCCTGATGGCGCGCCCGTTTTTTGTCGACGATACACGGCCTGTGACCATGTTCATCGTGGATTCGCAGGAACAGATCGTTAAAGCGGACATCGGCAATATTTTCAAGGACCTGACGCATCAGGAAGTTGTCCGGCAGTTAGCACACGGCAGGATCGCGCCGGACAGGACGTATGTGCTCAGCGTCAATGATTTTACGTACAGGATCTATCCTGATGATTATTGCAAGGCACTGCGGCAGATTCTCAAGTACATGGACAAGAACCCCACGGACAAGGTGGTGGTCAATATCAGCTTGGGCAGTACGGAAACGAATATTGTGGAGCAAATCCTGATCCAGGCATTATGCGAGAAAGGGGCCGTGGTTGTGGCCGCCGCAGGCAACGACGCCGGAGCGCCGGTGTCATTTCCCGCGGCATACGAGAGAGTGATCGCTGTTGGCGCTATGGAGAACGGGCATCTGGCGTCGTATTCAAGCCGGGGTCCGCGGCTGGATGTGCTCGAAGAGGGCGGGTTCAGCGCGTTTCGGCAGGTGTCGACAGGTATTTCCTCGTACGGCCAGGCCATTAATATTGGCGGGACTTCTTTCGCGTCACCGCGGGTTGCCGCCATCGCGGCGGACATCCTGAAATATGCGCATGTTAACGTCGATGTTCGGCGCGTGCTTAAGCGCGAATCATCGTCCGAGTATAGCACGGAAAGGATGCGTATTTTTGCTCCCGAAGCCCAGGAGGTGGGGCGTTTTGATGCGATCTCGCGTGTGGCCCAGGAACGGATCGTGTATGAGTGGGCGCAGATCGTGGCTATGATCGGCATTATCTTCTTGGGTTGGCGGGCGGATGTGTTGTTCTTTTCAGAGAAGCTCGCCGGGTTCTCTAAAAAGCAGGTGAGGGCGTTTAAGCGCGGTACGCTGTGGGGTATTTTAGGCACGCTTACGTTCTCAGGCGCGGCATTTTTCTCTGGCGATGTCTACGGCGCATTGCCGTTTATTCTGCAAAAGGCCATGTATGACCTGAGCGGAATTGTTATCACATATATTTTTACATTCGGGTTGTTTCGTACGATGCCGGGATTTCTGGGCGCGGCTTTCCTGTGGGCACGCGGCCGAAGCGTGATCGCCGGAATTCTTCACCGCAGGCGTTTTGAATATTTGGAAGAGATCGCCGCCGGATGGGAAACCCTGGATTTGGAAACTCAGGAAGCGGTGTATCAGGCACTTTTGGTATCCATGGATAAGAAATACGCAAAGCTGGTCATGGCCCATTTTAACTCCGGATGGAAAGTGAAAGAAACAGGGGCGCTGGCCATGGCGTATATGATCCGGACAGCTCTTCTTGAGGAGCTCATTGGAGACGCCATGCGTCATGGCTGGAGCGGAAGCCAGGAAGTATTTTTGAATGCCGCCATTGAGCAGTGCCCGGTGCGCGTGCGCGCGGCATTCTTTGTCAAAGCGTTGGAATATTTGGCCCAGGAATCCAGTATGGCGCCGAAAACATCTGGCGTATTAAATAGTATCGAAGCCAGAAAAAAAGACCTGATCGCGCGCGGGTTGAGTTTTGAGATCCCTGCGGACGCCGGCGCGTCGACGGTGGCTTTGCCGATGCCCGCGAGTGCAACACCGGTGCCTGGGGATACGGCGTATCCGTTCTATTCGGCGCAAGCAACGCGCGCGTGCGGCGCGGCAGCGGTGCGCATGGCGCTTGCCCAGTTCGGCAGGAAAGTTTCCGAACAAGACCTTGGCCAGGCTCTTGGGACAGATCCGCTGACCGGAACAGCGTTCGAGCGGATCATGGCCTATTTTCGTGCGCATGGTTTTGAGGTTGATCCCGCGGAGCCTGCGGCCGGAAAAAATGGGTACCAGGAGCTCTGGAGTGCGCTTCAGGACGGCCACATGGTGATCGCGCGCCTGGACCTGAGCGCGCTTTATCCGGATGCTGGCCTTAGCGGTGTTGATGCGGCACATTTTGTCATGGTCCCGGAGATGCGTGGTGGCAATGTGTTGGTGCATGATCCTGCGCAAACATCTGGATATTATATTTCGGCAGCGAACTTTTTTCAGGCAACAGCATTCTCTTTCTGGATCGCGGTCCGGCCGCATGCGTATATACCCACCCAGGATGAGCTTCGGCGCATGATCACGGCTTTTCGTGCCGGCGATCCTGCGGTTCAGTCCAGAATGATCCGTCGATTTGATCGTTTTCTGATCAGTATTGCGGCGAGCGTGTATCCCTGTTGTTCTGAATTTCTCGGATTTGACGATCTGATGCAATATGGCCGGACCGCGCTGGTGAATGCCTTGCGTAAGGAAACGCTGGATATGGCCAATCCCGGTGTGTTGGGTTGCCTGGCGCTGCGGGTCCGGGGCGGAATGTATGACGGGATCCGTACCGAGATGCCTGTTTCGAGAAAGAACGCGGGCAAGTTAAAACGTATCCTTCAGGCGATCCCGCAGGAGGAGCTGGTGGATCCTGATTTTAGCGCGATCGCGGGAAAGACCGGGTTGTCGAGAAGCCAGGTGGCAAGAACGCTGGAGTCGTGGGCCGTGCAGAACGCGTTGTCATTGGACCAACCGGCCGCCGGAAATGATACCGAACCCGCCGGGACTCTTGCCGATACAGTCGAAAGCCTGGACCCCGCGTTGTACCGCCGTGATGTTCAGGAACAGGTGGATCTGTTACTTCATGGTACGGATAAGGTCCCTGGGCTTGTGGCACGCATTCAGGCGTCTCGTGCACGTTCTGTAACGCTTGCCGCGTATTTTGATTTGGTTGTATTGCCCGTGTTGTTGGGAAAAAAGCTGGAATTTGAAACACAGGCAGCGATCGCGCAAAAGCTTGGTGTTTCTCCGTCCATGATCACCATTATTCAGAGGCAAGTCGTCACGATGATCCAAAGTATGATGAAGAGCCTGAGTTTGGAATCGTGGCATTTTCGCAGGCTGATCGAGTACGGCGTGGTTCCGGCTGATAGTGAAGAGGGGGATCTTAACGATTATCGGCGCGGCGCATTTACCGGCTGTAACGAGGAGTCGCGTAAAGCGTTCGACAAGTTGGTCAAGGCAGGAAAAATCCCGGTTGCCGCTATTCCGGGATTCTTCGAAGTCCGGTTCGTCCCAAATCACGATTGGTTAACCAGTGTCCTGGGGGCGCTCGGCCTGAAGAAGCAGGAAGCCGTATTTCGTTTTGTCACGTTTGATCCGGCGCTGATCGCGCGTGACGTGCGTGAACAGCAGTTGTCCGGGCTTCAGGATTTCAGCATAACATCGTCGGACCTGACGCCTGAGAATGAATGTGTGATCTATATTTCGCGCCAGGCCCTGGCCCGTATGGGCGTGTTATTCCCGGCAGAGGCCGCGGCGGACCTGAAACTTGCGCTCCTGGGGATCTGCTGGCATGAGTTTGTGGAGTTGAACGGCGCGAGCCATGAGACAGCGGTCGAGGTGCAGAATAAAATATGCGAAAAGAGCCCCGTGGTGCGTGACAAGCTCGCCAGCCTGCAGTATGCCGAATACCAGGCGCAGGTGGTGGCATCCAATGACGTCCCGGCTTATGCGATCGGCAGCGCGATGCGTATTGATCGTGCGCCGTTCGAGCGTGAACTCGTCGAGAATATTCTGGCGTTGCGCCACGCGGACCAAGTTACCTGGTTTGTGCGTACGGAATGTGTGCATGTTCCAAAAGCGTTGACAGAAGCGCTTGAGCAAGTCACTAAAGCGCTCGTGGATGGCGTATTCTATGCCAAAAACAATATTCGTCCGCTGGATATCTTTGCCGCGATCCCAGGCGCCGAGATCCTGAAAGAATGGTGCCTGCTCGTGGATGAGAAGAAGCTTGTGCGCAAGCACGGGTTGACGCAGGGGTCGGTTTACGATATGTTCGTGCGCGCGCTTGACCCGAAAGAGAATCTGCTTATTGCGTCGGAAACGCGCGGGGATGCGGCCAAGGTTTTTGAACACGCTAATCACCGGATCGAGGTTGCACACGAGCGCATCCTGGGCGCGTTCTTACGGCATATTACGGATATGGACGACCGCGGCAAGTATGAAATATTTGTGAACAATTTCCTGGAGCAGGCGATGTCTGAGAGCCAGGGGCGTCGATTCTGGGCTGAAACCGTTGCCATGAATGCCATGACGCGCTGCGATCAGGAAGAGGCCGTGTCACTGACCGGCCGGGTCATGACTTCCGCTATGCCCTGGATTGCGGCAAGTTGATGGGAGAAACCGGCTGGCGCCCCGCCACCGGCTTCGACCAGGGGCTGCGCTCCACCGTCCAGTGGTATCTGGACAACCAGGACTGGTGCCGCGCCATCACCCGGGCACGGTATGATCGCCAACGCTTGGGGTCGGGGTCATGACGACAAAGGAGCACGGGTATGC
>JADFWS010000100.1 GCA_015234065.1 Candidatus Omnitrophota bacterium | reverse complement strand
AGCTCGTTCCAGATCCGCGGGCTGCCGTAATCCTGATCGTACTCCCAAAACACCTGCTTTATCTCAATGAGCAACTTCTCATTATCGACCCGCTGTTGACTCTTGGGCCGCTTCTTGAACGCGTAATACCCGCTCCGTGATACTTCCAACGCCCGGCACATTTTATCGAGCGGAAACTCCGAACGGTTATCGTTTATGAACCCGAACCGTTCTCGGTCGGTTTTGAAAATATGCCGACTGCTTTTTTTAGTATATCACGCTCCATCTCAACTTCACGGAGCTATCGTCTTAATGCCGCAAGCTCGGTCAAATGGCCTTTGCCAGAGAAAGCCTTCTCGCCTTGGTCGCTAAACTTCTTCTTCCAGTTATAAAGCTGCCCTTCGTGAATCCCAAGGCTTCTGGCGACCTCAGCTGCCTTGTGCCCGCCTTCTGTGACCATCTTGACCGCTGAGACCTTAAAATCCCTATCAAACCGCCTCTTTTTGCCACTCTCCCCATCCATTGGACACCTCCATGTTTTGAGCTAGTTTTCATGCTAAAACTAACACTTCGTTGTGTCCACTTTTTCGGGGGAAGATCAGTAAAAACATCCCGCTTTAATCCGGACGGCTTTAAATGGCCGACGCCGGAAGGGCCTGTGACATAAGAGACCATGTGCCCGCATTCAAATAATATGCCCCGATGGAAGAACTGCCAGACGTCAATACTGTATCATCAGCTGTAATGCGCTTCTTCTTAAGACCGAGGAATTCCAACTGCTCAATAAAAGTACACACCCAATCCCGGACGCCTTCGGCATTATTGCCGATGAATACAAGGGCATCCACACCATCCAGGATCGCGGCATACGCGCCGATCGTTTTTAAAAGATGATACGCGAACATTTCTTTCGCCACACAACTCTTCAGATCATCCTTCACAACAAGGCTTGAAAATCCTTGCACACTGCCGGTCAGCGCTTTAAACCCGCTCTCCTCGGCCAATATCTGTTCAATATCTTCGGCAGAAACCCCGTCGGCAAATAATTGGAAAACAATAGATGTATCGATCGCGCCGCAGCCGGTTTTGGACATCATGCCGTCAACACTGGAAAATCCCTGGCTGATCATTACCGGCTTTCCGTCTTTTAACGCCACAACATCCGCGCTGTCATTCAAAACAATATGAATGGTCTTCGCCGCCATAACGCCTTTGCCTGCCAGCGTTTTTGCCGCCCATTCATGGACCATGCCCTGACGGCCATATCGAATAATACCGCTTTCGCTGTACTCAAACGGAATAGCATATAACCGGCTGTGCCGAGGCATACTTAAGAAGAACGCGGAATCGCAGATCATAAAATGCCGGCTGCTGACAAAGCGTTTTGCACAAAACTCGACCAGCTCTTTCATGATGCTGTCACTGTTGAATCCCAAGCACGGGTCTTCCCCGATATGCGCCGCGAGCGCAATGGTCCGCTCCATCACCGTCCGGTCAATACTCATCCCGCCGTTCATCACCCGATACCCGACCTTTTCAATGTCATGCTCCTGATGCCATTGGCACAAGCGCTCTTTCAAACGGCTGAGCTCGGGCTCAAAACCCTGTTCCACAATATGCTCTTTATCCATCAGGCAAAAATGCGTGGCCTGTTTTTTGGCATCCAATAATACGATCATGTTTTCTCTCCCAAAATCCTACCGCCTTCAAGGCAGATCATTAATTCTTCTTCCGTCGGAATACTGACAATAGCCACCTTTGAGGACGCGGCTTGAATAAACGCCGCCGCATCGCTTCGCGCCTGATCATTTTTTACCGGATCGATCACCATGCCGGCCCAGCCCAGCGACGCGCACACGCGCTGGCGAATAAACGGATTCCCGACACCAATATCATCGGTAAACACCAAGGCATCGACCTTCCCGCCGAGCGCCATGACATAACTTCCGATATACCCCTTTAAACGCTGAATATACATCTCCAGCGCAAGCGCCGCCCTCGCCTCATATTGAGGATCTTTCATGTTCTTGATAATGTCTGTAATGTCGCTCGAAAAACCCGAGATGCCGCGCAAGCCGCTTTTATTATTCAGCATGGCCTCAACATCCAACGGCTTCATGCCCCGCTCTCGCACAAGGTACAGGATGACCGCCGGATCAATGTCGCCGGAACGGGTACTCATGATCAGCCCCGAATTCGGCGAAAAACCCATCGACGTATCGATCGACGCGCCGCTTCTGACCGCCATGACACTCGCCCCGCCTGTTCCCAGATGGCATACGATCATATTCAGCTTTTCCGACGGAATATTGAGCATCTTTGGCATGCGGTCACACACATAGGAATACGATATGCCATGAAACCCGAAGCGCCGGAATTTATACTTTTCCACCACTTTATGCGGCAGGGCATACCGATATGCCCTGGGCTCGATCGTGGAATGAAACGCAGAATCGATCACCACATAATGCGGAATATCTGCGAAAACCCGGCGCGCCTCATTGATCACATGAAAAGAGATCGGATTATGCAGTGGCGCCAGAGGCAGGCATTTTTTGATCTTGCTTAAACTATCGCGATCAAGGATCGCAGATTGTTTAAAGTATTCTCCGCCGTGGACAAACCGGTGCCCTACCGCATCCACCGGAATATTGTTCTTCACAATATATTCCGCCGCCAGACAGGCGGCTGTCTTGTGATCAGGAATATCGAGAACTTCCTTCGTGGTCTTGCCGTTCCAGTGGTTCTCGATATAGGAACGCTCCGTCCCCTTGACCCCTACCCGGTGCGCTTTGCCTTTTAAAACAAGACGTACTTCCCGGGCACTGCGAAAATCAAAAACTTTATAACTTAGCGACGAACTGCCGCCGTTAAAGACCAGTATATGCATAATGTTTATCTAGGTTGATTGAAACGTTTTGAGATCCCAAGCTTCTTTTCTGAGCCCTGACAACCGTGACCGCGGTCACATCAATAATATCTTCGACCGAACACCCGCGCGACAGGTCACTGCATGGCTGGATCGTGCCCAGGATCAGCGGCCCGATCGCACGGGCATGCGCCAGCCGTTCTGTTAATTTGTAGCCGATATTCCCGGCATCGAGCGTCGGAAAAATAAGGACATTGGCTTTCCCGGCCACAGCACTGTCTTTAAGCTTCAATGCCGCCACTTCCGGGACCAGCGCGCTATCCGCCTGCAACTCTCCGTCAATGAAACAATCGCTTTTAAGCTTTTTGGCAAGCTCGACCGCTTTACTCACTTTTTCAACCCACGGCCCATTGGCACTGCCTTTGCTCGAAAAACTGAGCATGGCCACGCGCGCCGGTTTATCCATGATGTCTTCAAAGAATGCGGCGCTGGAAACCGCGATCTTGGCCAACTGTTCGCTCGTCGGATCCGGCATGACCCCGCAATCGGCATAACACAAGACCCCGCCTTCACCATACGAACAATTCGGGATCCCCATGAGAAAACAACTGGAAACAAGCCCGATACGATCATTGATATCCAGGCAATTGATCACCGCACGCATGACGACCGCTGTCGCGTGCGCCGCGCCGCTGACCATCCCATCCACAAACCCGCAGCGCAACATCATGGCCGCGTAAAAATGACGGTCCTGCATCAATTCCTGGGCTTTGGCCATGGTCATGCCCTTGCCTTTTTTAGCTTCATACAGCAAACAGGCAAATTGCTGCTGCTGGAACGGGTCTATATCATTCTGCGACAGAAGGATCGGCTCCGCGATCCCTTCCGCCCGAATATAATCCACCGCGCTCATCACGCGGGCATCCTCAGTTTCCGGGAATATGATGGTTTTAGGATCTTTCCTGGCCTTGCTGCGGATGCTCTGTATGACATCTCTATACATAGCATGCCTCTTTTCAAATTTTAAGTTTTATGCCGCTTGCGCCATTATCCGTAAATGCAGGCTTCATTCTTGCCCGCTTCTTTCGCCATATACAGCCCCAAATTCGCCTGTAAAAAGAATTCTTTCGACGACATGCCGCAAATGAAGCGCGACATCCCGATACTGCACGTCATATGATCCGCTGTCAACTTCGCCTGAACCTCATCCTTGAGTTTCTTGGCCAGCGCCAGCGTGTCTTCTTTCTTGATCTCCGGAAGAATGACCAAAAACTGGTCCTGCGCCTGACGGCAGATAATGTCGCCGGGCCTCAGCGTTTCTTTCAGAATGCCGGCCATTCTCTTTAAGAGCTGATCACCCTGCTCACGGCCAAATTTGTCATTGAATGTATTGAAATCATCAATGTCGATCATCATCATGCTCATGGGCCGAAACATCCATTCCACCCGACGGATCTCTGCCTCAAGGCAGGTCATGAAATACTCATACGCGTACAGGCCGGTCAGGGAATCGTGGATCATGCTGTAAAAATCTTTTCCGTTGGAGCCTTCCTGTATATCACCACCCGGAATAGCCCGGACTTTCTTTTTCCCAACGCCGGCTTCTGCAGGAAACGGCTCGGCCAGGCCTCGGACGCCAATAGGCGTGCCGTCTTCATCACTGATAAAACTGCTTTTCACCGAGATCACGACCGGCAGGCCATCTTTGCGGACCATCTTGACTTCATAATCAGAAAGGTATCCCGTTTCCTGAAGGCGCTTGAGAAATGTCGCGCGATCCTCACTGTTCTCATACAGCTTCTCCGCCATATTCACCCCCAAAATCTCGTCCTTGCTCTCATAACCAAGCATGCGCGCGAACGCCTGATTGCTGAAGGAAATATTCCCCTGGCTGTCTGCCACATAAAACCCGTTCTTCATGTCATCCACGACATCTTCCAGGTTAAAGCGGTTCTTTTTTCCCAGAAGGCTTTCCGTTGTTTTATCCCTTTTTCCAAGACGTTCCATACTCCACTCCTTTGTTTGGGCTTAAAAGCCCGTTGTTGAATAATGTTTGTTAACCTATATAGTATTAAGTTAACTAATACTTAACACCAAAACCAAAAAAAACCTTGCCCTTAAAAGCTTGGCGGCGTAACCACCCATAACGCCTCTGTCTCCCCCTTGTTTAAATTCTTGAACGCATGCGGCGTGCTGGAATTGAAATAAATGCTATCGCCTTTTTTCAGGCAATATGTTTTTTCCGCGAGCGATATTTCAAGCGACCCTTTCAGGACCAGAATAAATTCCTGCCCATAATGGGAGTACGTGTTTTCACCAGAAGCCGCATTGCCCGCGATCTTAAACAAGAGCGGTTGCATCTGCTTATGCGGATTCGGCTCGGACAAGAGGAACATCTGAATACCATTACCCGCCTGCCGAAACGACTTACGTTGATTTTCCGTCATAACCAGCTTATCCGCCGCATTATTCGGATCATCGCCGATCAAATTCCCAACGGTCGTCTGCAAGGCATCCGCGATCGCCTTCAACGTCGCCAGCGACGGAGACGCCTTGCCTTTCTCGACCTGAGAAAGAAAGCTCGGGCTGACGCCAACGTCTTTGGCCATCTCCCGTAATGTGATCCCTTGTTCTTCCCGCAGCCTTTTGACGGCGGCACTGAGTGATTTCATGTTTTCCTCGTAAGTGAATTTGTGAAAGGATACACCACGCCCAACCGCTTGTCAAGCCCTGATTAACAAAAAAGTTTAATGTGAACCCAGGCTTAACATTTGAAGGCTGATAATTATTTAACAAATTGGAAGAATGGATATTTGCAGATCCATTTTGTTGCCGAGGACGTCGCGCTATTTTTCCGGCCGTTTGCCCGGCCCCAGCCGGCCGGGCTGCACTTATTCTGGTGGCCTTCGCTCGTCCT